>CAYPUO010000381.1:0-4022 GCA_964413775.1 uncultured archaeon | reverse complement strand
GTATAGTATCTGCCTTCGATAACCATTATGTAGTACACACTTGCCCCATATGAACGAATGGGTCTAAAGCATAGCTGAATTGACTCACCGGGAGCCAGTTCGCAGTATACATCGTCAGAATATGCAAGCGAAGACAATACGTTTCCGACTGTATTGTGCAAAGCAGATACGAGCGGGAGTTCTTGAACCCGGAGCACATGTGTCCTACTAGTGTCAAGACCTACGAAATCAAGCCTGTGGACGGCCGTCCATCTGAGTCTGATTGACATTATTCCCGAGGAAGGTTGCTCCGCTAGAAGACCTCCGAGATCAAGGATTTCGTGAGCCCAGAGCACTCGGGGAACCACGAAACCAGCCTCTATCCATGTATCGTTTATAAGCACATCAACATGAAGTGAAGCCTTGATCACCGCATCAGCTCGCATCACCAGCCGTGCACCATTTTGAAGTGTGCTATACTTGAACTGCAGAATGACACTGTCTCCTGGATGTCCCTCGAAGAAGGTCCCATCTTCCAGTCCAAGAAGCGACGAGACATCGCGATTATCAGAGGTCATCGCAGTCTGTGCGGCAGTTGGAGTTCCATACGACATAATATTGCCATTTGGGTCTACTGCGACTTTTGAAGCCGCATCATGCGTTACTGCAAGAAGCTGCACGTGGTCGATTAATGTTTGCTCGTTTTCAAACTCAGATAGCATTAGGTCGCGAGTACCATTCAAGATGCTTGGTTCCTGATTCAGCACATATCTATCAACCCAATCAGAGTTGTTTCCGTATATTTCAGATTGTGGAAGCAGGTTGTTATCAAGATCATAGCTAACACCATTCCATTCGCTCACATAAGGACAACCTGCTCCACCTCCTCCACTTGTTGAGTACTCGTACAAGTTGATGTCGAAGAGGTTTCCTACATAGAATTCCAGCCACGATGTGCTCGTTGGCGGATTCCAGTCGACTGTATGCATCATTTTAACCAGGTGTGTACTTGTGAACTGAATCTTCGTACTCGCTCCAAACACATCTTTCTTGCCCACTTCGAAGCCAAGCGAGCCGGTGTAGGTACTTCCTGAACTCATTGAAAAGTCAGCTGAATAAGGATGTGGGTCCCATTGACATAAGTATGCGGCTCGTGTTTCGCTTATCTGGTATGCGTAGTCATACTCCGCCCGGCTGGGGACGAACCAATCGGCAATGTATTCTCGGGAAAATGGCCCGATATATTTCCAATAGGGACTATATCCATCGCCATTCCATATGAAGCTCAGCTGGTAGAGCTTGCCGCTCTGATACACACGCTGAAACTCAGAGAGGCGTGTCTTTACTGCTCCGTTGCTTGCAGTTGTCGCAGTATGCTCGTTTTCTTCCCACACAACATTCTTCGTATAGCTCACAGTGGCACTTACTCCATTGTAGACTACCTGAGATGTTATCGACAGCTCAGTGCTATACAGCATATACATGCGTAGCTCGTGCGTCACCCCAGGTTCTGAATCAACCAATGCAATGGGATGAAACTGGTTCCAAGTCTGTTCCACTTGAATGTCATACATGTAAGTTCCTTCAGTCTTGTAGTAATCTGGCTCGCGTTGCAAATCTGAAGAACCAGAGTTGCAGAGAGTGTCATTCTTGACGAGGAGGGGTATTCCTCCATCGTTTTGTGCATGAACTAGCTGATATCCTTCCGGAGCTTTGAATGTGCATGATTCATCCGGAGCAATGTTAAGTGACACAGAGTGGTTGGATTCTGGTTTCATGTCTACACACAGATTGGTGACAGCAGAGCCGGACGCGACTGTGAATTCCTTGAATCCTACGTATCCAGAGCCGACCTTCTCATCGTAGGTCTGTGCAGAGGCATAGTACTCTCCAGGTCCTGCGCTGAAGTGGACATTGCTCCCTGTGCGAGTATCTACGTTCTTGATGCAGCTGAGTCTTGAATTATTGCTGTAGACTTCCAAGCGAACTGGATATGAGCCATTGGTCCCAGCAAAACTGAGCGTTACCACACTCGGCACACTGTTCTGTTCTTGGCTGGATGCAACTGATGAGCTATACAGCAACATCACTAGCATCAACAGCATTAATAATACTGTCTTACGACTAATTGCAATCCCTTCCTTTACACACTGATTTTTGTCGATTTCTGTCGCCTCGACGTGGTAATCATGGTTGATTGGAGGATAAAAGACAGCGGATTGGGAATGGAGCGCCTTAGAACGAGGTCCTGTCGTATCTTAGGACATCATAATCTCATTTGTGCAGAGTAGATATTCAAAATGCTACAATACTCATAATATTATATTAACATTTGGCCAAGGATGACAGCTGGTGTGGCAACCAACAACGGAAGTGGAAAATGAACCAGAGAAAGGGACTGCATTGGGAGTCCTCATGACAAAAGGAAGTCCTGATTGCTCGGAAATAGTTCTGATGAGTGAAAGTTACACTCATCTGGGCCATCGCCTTCATTAGACTCTAACCTGACCACATGCCTTAGAGTCTGCCTCTCGCTTTTATGTGTGGTCCATTAGAGTCCCTGAAGAACAAAGGAAGGGCTCATCAGCTAGGTATGATAGGATCAGCAATGAAACCGGATGAAATGAGAGAGTTCTGATGAGATGGATAACAGAAGAGAAGCTAAAGGAACAATGCAAGAAAGTCCTCTCAGAAGAGAAAGAGGGAGGTATTATGGGCAGTTTTCAGGGTCCATGACTATGGGTTAGTTTCAATAACCCATAGTTTAGATAGTCTGAGTGTTGGAGTCGTTGTAGAAACGATTTATCCTCACAGTACTCATACTCTGAGAAATCTCAAATATCTTATAACATGAGCCAACTACCCCTCTAGATGGAGGGATCCATGTTGAAGACACCTGCCTTGACACTCAAGAAAGCAATTGATGCTGCAGAGGACAGCTTGCAGAGGCGAAAGGCCGCTCAGGAGCTGGAGGAACGTAGGCAGAGGACTGAGGAAGAGGCTGCATGGCGGAAGGAGAGGGCCTCTTTGAGCAGAAAGACCGCGCTCTCGGAGGAGATTTTCGCGTGGGCTGCGAGGTTTGCCAAAGGACCAGAGTTCAAGAGGTTAATTCACTTCGCAGACTCGAACTCTGTTTCATCTATAAATGGAGGCGTATCAGGGGCCGTTTGGATTTACACCGGGGCCTGGGGTCACACCTTCAGCGGTGATGACGATGGGTGCCACTCTAGGCTCTACCTGTCTGAAGCTGGCGAGTTGTTCTATAGTGCAGGATACAAGTGGATGACTAGTGGGCCTCATTTTACTATCCACAGCCCGACCGAGATGGCAGAGAAACTCACTCCACTATACATACGAACTCTACGCAACCATATGAGGAGCGGTTCCGCATACAAGGAATTGGCTGCAAATGTGCAGAAGTGGATACGAAGGTGGGGTACTATCAACGAAGAGTCTACATAGGCAGGACTTGCGAAGACAGACCAAAGAGAGGTATGGCATAATACAGAAGCAAGATTCAAAGTCAAGTGGGATGATAATGGAACACCATGTGTCCATCGAGAGTTCAGTAATGTAAACCAAGTTTAGTCCCCAACTCTTCAAACGGAAATAACGACTATTTTGCCGATCCTTATTTCAAAGGGCTGTCCGGACTCAATCCCTTCAATGCTTCCACCAGCCAGTTTGACATCGAATCGCACTCCAAATATGTAGGGCCCTGGCTCAAATACGACAGGCAACCTTAGCAAGAAGAAATATGTGATATTCTCCCGTCTTTCAGAGGAGATTGTATCTTCAATCCTTGTAAACAGTGGTTGAAACGGTAGAGGAAGTGGTTCAGCATATGATTTGATTGGAACTTCTGCTTTTGGTGCCCCATACACATCGCGCACTATGAAGTTAATATCTAATCGTGCAGACCCCAAAAGACCTATTCTCTCAAGCCGACCTTTCAGGTAGATGTCAACACCCATTTGAACCGTAGTTTGCGTGGGTAATTTTTCTATACCAAGGAGATAGAGACCATGCTTGGGCTTCGCAAG
>CAYPUO010000380.1:0-4042 GCA_964413775.1 uncultured archaeon | reverse complement strand
ATCTATTACAGAGTCAATCCTGTCAAGCGTGTCTTTCACATAGGTTGAGTTATCAACGGTTAGCTCAATGGCTCCCTCAGGGCAAACCTCGACACACCGCCCGCACCCTCTGCAGCCAGGCCCTATTACAGCGGTGCCATGAGCCATTTGTATTGCATTCACAAAGCAGACCTTGCTTTCAACGCATACCCCACAGCCATCGCACGAGTCAGTGACCCTGACATCGACTCCCTGCATCTTCGATATCTTTCTGCCAATCTCTGGATTGACATCTGGCAATATTCTCCAGAGACAACAGCATGGGCAGCAGTTGCAGATGGTCAGGAGCTTCTCTCCCGGCCTTACATTGAGCCACATTGCATCCAGCTTATTGCGGCCAATCAGATGGACCAGTCCTGCCTGTCTGCACTTCCTTACATGCTCATGTGCCTCTTCCTTTGTGACCAGTCTGCCAAGCTGTGGATTGATGTCCAAAACGGCTTCTCCGAGGAAGAGACATCCATAGTTGATAGGATAGTCCTTGCACTTCATTGAATCTCTGCAGATGCAGAAGTTCATGATCCAGTGGTACTTGGCTTTCTCGATGAATCTGTGGACGATTTGTGATGGGAGGATGGTTTCTGCAGGACGCTCAAGTTGCTTTCCGACCTTAATTTCCACAACATTGTCCTTGGGAAGATAGATGATATTATCTCCCTCGAACAGGAGGCTGTCAACAATCCTACCAATAATCGGTATATTGGTCAACTGAGCAATCAGCCTCTTGTTTGGGAAGGTCTTCTTGATGAGTTGTACCATCCACAGAGGTGCGCCCATAGCTTCCAGCCATATGCTATGCACCTGATAATGGTATCTAAACACTGAGCCTGTAAGGGACCAATCCTACTGAGATATCGGACCAAACTCCTGTACAAGCCAGCGGACCATCGTTCTGATACTGTCCTCGGTTGATGTCTTCGCACTCCATCCATAGGACTTGAGAAGGTCAATATCGAGGTCCGTCTTTCTGACATCTCCAACCCATCCCCGGTCATCTCCCGAGTACTTGATGTGAACATCTGGCAGATGGAGTTCATCGACTACTATCTCAGCAATCCTTCGTACCTGCATGCGTTCTCCCGAACTAACGTTGACAGGGGTGAATCCCTTCGGAATCCTGTCCGCCAGGACTATGGCCGCTTCAACAGCATCGTCAACGGACAAGTAAGACTTCTCCTGAAGCCCATTTCCTAAGACATCCAGAACTGACGGAGTCCTCTTCAGCTTCGTGTAGAAATCGTAGACAACACCGTGTGTCAGGCGAGGTCCAATTATGTTACCATATCTCAACGATACAGAATCAATTCCATATAGCTCTGCAAACGAGGACATGTACATCTCAACTGCGCCCTTTGCAGCCCCGTAATTACTGATCGGTTTGAACGCGGTACTTTCCGGCGTAGGCATGATCTCGGTTTCTCCATACACAGTCCCTCCGGATGATGCGAATACGAGTTTTGAGATGGCATGTTCTCTTATCTTGTCCAACAGCAGAAGGCTTCCGACGACATTTATCTGAAAATCGACAATTGGCTTTTCATTGCTGAGTAGGACATCAGGCTGTGCTGCGAGATGAAAGACCAAGTCAACACCATCCAGCGCCTTCTCTAGATCTGCTTCTGAAGTGATACTGCCCTTGTAGAAGATGAAACTCTTGCTCTTCTCGTGTTGCTCGATGTTTTGTAGCCTTCCTCCAGACAAGTCATCAAGCACGACAACTTCGTACTCTCCCATCAATCTATCTACAAGGTGACTGCCAACAAAACCCGCACCACCTGTTACCAGAAATCGTTTCATGATGTCCTCTCACAATCCTTGTCTTGAAGTAGATGTTGTTGGTTGTTGCTGGGCTCTTCCTTTTATGAATATCCCAAGGCGCGGTTGATGTATCGGAGATATCGTAAAATACAGAGGAACATGATACTGGAAAGATAAAATAGCAGTCGCTCGTAGAAGGGCCTTGCTATCCAAGAGAGAGGATTTTGATGCGATGCTTTACGCTACATAGCTACAAGGGTGGTACTGGCAAGACAACGCTGGCTGCAAACATTGCGGCAATCCTTGCACAGGAGGGCCAGAATGTCGCACTTCTTGACCTTGACTTTCAGGCGCCCAGTCTACACACATTGATTGGCATGTCACCTAAGACCAAGTACATCAACGACTTTCTAGATGAGGTTGCCTCGCATCATGATGTCCTTACTAATATATCCTCGACGTTCAAACTGAAAGGTACCCTATCTGTTGCCTTCTCAAACCCGGATGTTGACGCTATCAGGGCTCAGCTTGCTCGTGACAGGAAATGGCATATGAAGGCTCTGTCCCAACTACTCAGCCTCAAGCAGGAACTCTCTGATGATGGGTATGACTATGTTATCCTCGACTCAGCTCCAGGGGTCCACTATAGCAGTGTCAATGCTATCGTTCTGTCCGACTTCACAGTCATCATATCAAAGATTGACAACTTCGACTTTGACGGTACGCTTAACGTCCTGAGCGGGCTGTACACTCCTCTCGACAAGGGTACATACCTGCTGTTCAACAAGGTAGTCCCTCCTCTCTTCAAAGAGCCACGATACTCTCAGATGAAGGAGACAATTGCTGAGATGTTTGGCGGCAAGACAACCATTCTGGGCTATGTCCCGTGCTACTGTGACATTCCGCTTGGAATGGGCAGTGAGATTCACGCTCTTACGAATTCAGACCTTGCATTTGTTACCGGACTAAAAGAAGTAGCAAGGAAGATTGAGGAGCTGCCCGTACCGAAGCCCATGTCTTCAGGTGACACAAAGTGATTCGTGCTATCTACATCCTGATTGAGGGTGGTGTCTGTATCTACAACCGTGCTTACGACACTGCGCTTGCTGACCCTCTGCTGATGAGTAGCTTCATTTCAGCAGTGTCTCAGTTCAGCCGAGAGGCAATGGGCGATGACCTCAAGGGCATAGAGTCTGGAGGCCGGTTTGTCTTTGTCGCTGACCACGACCAGATTTCAACAATCGTCATCGCCGATGACCCTGATGAGATTGATGTGAGCCTTATCGACTATATTTCAATGAACTTCCTGAGCAAGTATTCAGCGGAGTTGAAGGGCGACACTGGCAATCCCGATATCTTCTCTGATTTTGACGGGGTGCTAGACAGGATTGTTCCACCAGAGCTTCTGAAGGACACTCGTGTTGAACCCAGAGACCCCTTAGATGGCCTCAGTCTTATGGAGATCCCTCCGGACTTGAAGAGTGCCGCGATGCTCCTTATCCGTGAGCGATCTCTCACCGTAGGGAACGCAGCACGTGAACTACGGATCAATGAGTCGGCTGCAACGCAACGACTGGACGCAATTGTAGCCCTCGGCAAGGCGGGACGGCGTGAAGGCCGTGCAGGGACAATATATTTTGTCTAGGAAAGGGGGTGATGCGTATGGTGATACAGCCAGTCCTACTTCTGGGCCATCCGGACCTCTACAAGGTATCTGAACCAATTGCTGAAGATGAGCTGGATGGCCTGAGAGTGGTCATACAAGACCTCCATGATACCCTCATGGACTTCAGGGCAAGGTATGGTGCAGGCAGAGCAATCGCAGCACCGCAAATCGGTGTCCTCAAGAGACTTGTATACATGCATATCGATTCTCCAGTGGTCCTCATCAATCCGCAGTATACCTATGAGAGCGCTGAGATGTTTGAGCTGTGGGACGACTGTATGAGTTTTCCTGAGCTACTGGTAAGGGTGAGGCGTCATAAGGAGTGTAGGGTTCGGTATCGGGATGCTGGATGGCGCCTGCGAGAGAGTACCTACTCCGGAGACCTCTCAGAGCTAATTCAGCATGAATATGACCACCTTGACGGGATTTTGGCAGTGGACAGAGCTATTGACCTTCGGTCTTTCCGATACAGGGTTGTAGGTGCACAGAGTAACCAAGGTTAGACCATGGTTCGCTGTGGCTTGGGAGTCTGTTGCATAAGTCACCTCCCCTCCCAAAAGAGCTGCTGGAACCGCTGTA
>CAYPUO010000379.1:0-4047 GCA_964413775.1 uncultured archaeon | reverse complement strand
AACAGCATCCCTGGACGTTGATGTCCAGGTCTGTCTAGGTTTCGGGGAACGGTTAGGTCCTGCTCTTTTGAGGAATGTTTTTCAGGGGCTCCCTAGAATCCATTTGCGGTTATTTCGTTGAGGATTCCAGCATCCAAGTGTTTCAATTGCGAAAACGTCATTATACCTCCCCGAGACCTTTGTCCTTATTGTGGACCTGGCTCCAGTAGGATAAAGCAGATAGATGTTTCAAATACCGGCCGAATTCTCACATTCACTTCTCTGGAAATGCCCCCAGAGGGCTTCGAGCCTCCTGTAGTAATCGCGCTTGTGCAGCTGGATGACGGCGGAGCTGTTCTCTGCTTGGGTGATAAGGACGAGTTAGAAAAGACAGTGATTGGCTGCAGTGTTTTAATTTCTCAAGATGTAGATGAAAGGTTCCACTACAAGGTTAGTACTTAGAGGGCTAGAGCGAGAAGTGATGTCACGGTATGAGGGAGATCGCACTGAGCACCCTCATTTCAGACGAGAGTGGGGGACCGAAAGGACCAAATCTCGCAACCGTGACGTGTAACACTATTACATGAAAAATAATATAACACTTACGTGTTTTAGTGTATCCTACTGAGTAAATTTCGTTTGATGACAAGGATGTGTTCAGGTGCCAGCTGAAAGCGAAGACTATGAGGAGCTGCAGACCAGTCTTAGACAAGAGCTGCTTGGACGCGCCTCGGAGGAGAAGTTCGGCCTCAAGAAACGCGAAGTATCAGTTATGACTCGTATGAATGCCGAGATTGTGGACATCCTTGACGCGCTTGTGGAACTAGAGATTTTCAAGAGCAGGTCTGAAGCTGTTGCTGCTCTCATTGAAAGAGCGATTTCTTCCAGAAGAGTGCTGTTCAATGAGATTCGCAGTCAAGCAGTGGACATCCGAAAGAAGCGAGAGGCAGCTCGTCACCTTGCAGTACAGACGATTCAGGCACTGAGAGCGGAAGGACAATCAGAGGACTCATGACACAGTTCGTTAGGAATTTAAGGACTACATCTCTGTGAGCTCTAGGGTGTGACAATGTCTGACTACCTTAGTACTGTATTATGGACCGAAGAAGAGTTGGAGTTCAGAAGAAAGGTCCGCGATTTTTGCGACAAAGAGATCTATCCCATCGCGGATGAAATTGACAAGGGCCCCTACCCCCGCGAACTGATCAAGAAGATTGGTCAAGCAGGTTTCATGGGAGTCCACCACGATACTGAGTATGGCGGGACTGCGAGGGGACTGTCTCATGAGATAATTGTGGCCGAGGAAATATCAGCTGCGAATGCTGGTCTTGACATGGCACGAATGGCCTCAGCGACACTGTATGGTATGCCACTGAAGGTCTTTGGCACGACAGGGCAGAAGAAAAAGTACCTGGCCCCGGTAATCAAGGGCGACCGGATTGGGTGTATTGGCATCACAGAACCGGAAGTCGGCTCGGACACCGCAGGAATGAAGACTCGAGCTGAGAAGGACGGGGATGAATGGGTACTGAATGGTGAGAAGCGGTTCATCACAAATGGGAGTCAGGCAGACTTCATGTGTGCCTTTGCAATATCCAATCCGTCCGTAAAATCAAAAGATGGCATGTCTGCATTCATTGTCCCAACTGATACCAAGGGGTTCAGTGTTGTCCAGGACCATGAACTAATGGGAATGAAGTCTGCAAGAGTTTCGTGGTTGAAGTTCGAGGATGTCCGTCTCGGCCCAGAGATGCTTCTCGGCGAAGAAGGGCAGGGCTTTCACATTCTGATGAACGAACTTGACAGTGAGAGGACTGCAATCGCGGCAGAGGCAATAGGCTATGGTCGGACGCCATTTGAGGTAGCTGTGAAGTACTCCAATGAACGACAGCAGTTCGGACGTAAGATCAGGGAATTTGAAGGAGTGAGTTTCAAGATTTCGGATATGGCTATGAAGCTGGAGGCAGGACGTGCACTTACTCTTACTGCAGCACGAATGTATGACAAAGGCATGAAAATAACAAAGCAGGCATCGATGGCGAAGCTGTTTACAACTGAGGCTGCAGTTGCAATCGCTCATGATGCGCTGCAGGTCTTGGGTGGTTCAGGATACACGACTGACTATCCTGTTGAACGTTTCCTACGTGACTCGCGTCTTATGACCATCGGTGGTGGAACTGCAGAGATACTTCGGTTCCTTATACAGAGAGAAGTCTTCAGAGACATGCTGTGAGCGCGTAGTGAAGGGAAATGGACTCTATATAGAGAAAGGCAGAGCTGGGAATATTCCCAACTCATTTCTTCTCCTAGCTCAAATCAATGAGAATGCCACAATCCTGTACTCCGAGCCAACAACCTGAATTGTGGCGTTGAACTCATCGCCCACCTGCGCGTTGAGGAGAGTGTACCAGTCGTTGAGGTTCATCCAGCTCTTCGCCCCCTCAACGAACTTGTATGTTGAGTTAGTGGTGCCCAGCACGATGTGGGTGTTTCCGCTTTGGTCATATGAGCTCACGCTTGTTATATTTGCAGTGAATTGGAACGTGCTAGTAGGTTCCTCTTCGATTTGCCCCCCGACCTCCTGGACATATCCTTCTCTTACCGCCTGCACAAGTGCAGCACCCGTCAATGCGCCTTGTGTTTCAAGTGTATATGAAACCGTAACATCTTGCGCATCAACCATTCCAAATGCTTGGAGCCTGATATCTGAGATAGAGTACTGCTGTGCATCCGTATCATAATAGCCATCAATCCAATAGATTGGGCAGTACCAGACATATCTGTACGACGTTGCGTTGACCTGGACTGGGTATAGCAGAGGCATCGCAGCCTCGTAACTGCCAGAAGTAGGGGTTGCAAACTGCTTAATGATCTCATTTGTTGCTGCTTGGCCGCTTACAAATCCTGCATTGCTAAGGTCATGGTAGTAGATCTTGTCTTCTGTTCCCGTGATGAAACCACTTAGGGTCAATGCAGACGCACCAGGAGGGTGGACTGCAATTAGAGCTTCCACACGGTTCGTATCGGGATTCAAAATATATCTTGTATCCTCAGTCATCTCAAGCCTGTCATTTGAGGGTGGAATAAACCATAGGAGACCTCCTGCAAAGAGGTCAAAGCCGTTGCCTCTCCGATACCCGCCCCAACGGTTGACATCTCTCTCAAGCCATTCCTCAGCATAAGCCTGTGTGACCCAGCTGGGGGTATCTTTTATCTCAGGGTAGGTAATGACTGAGCCGTTCTCGCAGTACACAACTGGCCCTAGCGGTCGTTCCACAAAGTCCCATCCAAGTTGTGTTCGGGTCTGGACGTAGACAAGATTTCCCGCCGGGTCCCATGTGGGATACGCGGTTTCGTAGGAGTTTGTCATATCGTTGAGGTAATTCCCAAACTGGATATTTTGGTCCCAGAAAAGCCCCTCAGCTTTCAGCGTGCGAATCTCTGGATTTGTAATGATCTGATATATGCTGGGGTCATTAGCATCAACAACAATCAGCGCTTTCAAGTAGTTCTCCGAAAGCACATTTGTCGACACTACAACGCATACCCAGACCAACCGCCCATCCTTCACAGTGATATGAGCTGCTGCAATTTCAATGTTTGAACCGATAGATGCAAGCTTTTGGTTGGCAAAATACGTCGCATACTCTGATGTTACAAGTCTCACTTGGTTATCAGGGATTGGAGATGCAAACAATGGTTCTGTTGTCTTCGTCAGCATGCTATCGAAATACTCTGCGTTTGAAACGTCCGAGGTCCAGCTGATTACACCTGAAAACATCGGAACGACAATGATAACGATCAGTCCAAAGCAGATGAAAGGCACTCTTACGCCCTGCATCAGCTCTTCGATGCGCTCAGGTCTAAAGCCACTGGAGAAGACCATCAGGACCGCAAAGCTCATGATAAGGCCTATCACCGCCCAAGGGAGCAACATCTGGCTCATTATGCAAATGAGAGCCCATGCAGCGGTCCCCCAGACCAGTCTAGTAGGCAGCCATTTCAAGAGCCGGTTGAATCTCAGCATCCCTGGTCTGTACGGAATAGGAATGCTGTGAACAATAAGCG
>CAYPUO010000378.1:0-4047 GCA_964413775.1 uncultured archaeon | reverse complement strand
CTCATTGTCTTTGCTTTGATTGCTGTTGTCATTGGTCTCAAATTCAATCCGTGGATAGTGAGCCTGATAGGAGTAGTCCTAGCCACCCTCGAAGTAGCTGCTCTAGACCCAGTCACGTACGGCTCATCGTTTGGAGGGCTCTTCGTCCGCGACGCCTTTTCGGATTTCTTCATCTATCTGATTTTGGTTGTAGCCATTCTGGTAGTACTCTCAACGACTCAGTATGGTGGTGACAAGGGCCCATACAGCTTTTTGTTTCTCATCTCATTTGCTGGTGCAATCTGGGTTGTGATGGCCACGGACCTGGTTGCGTTATTTCTTGCTTGGGAATTGATGAGTACACCCACCTACATTCTTGTCGCGCTTGGTCCAGATAGGATGGCGCTTGATGGCGCGACCAAGTACTTCGTGATGGGTCTAGTTTCCACAATGTTCATGCTCTTTGGGATTGCACTTGTATTCGGGGTGCTCGGTACTACCTCTATAGCGGCGCTTGGATCAGCTGCGGCAGCTATCTGGGCGGAACCAATAACCTTGGCGAGCTCTGGCTATACGCTTCTTCTTGCGATGGTCCTCTTCGTCATTGCTTTCGGTTTCAAGATAGGTATTTTCCCCGGCTGGATGTGGGTCCCTGATACCTATTCAACTGCTGACGGGAGTGTCACGGCCTACTTGGCTGGGGCTACAAAGAAGACTGGCATAAGCGCACTTACAAGGATCCTTTTGGTCGGATTCATCGTCGCTCGTCTTGATTGGTATGGTCTACTGGTTGCTATAGCTATGCTGACCATGGTCATTGGCAACTTCCTAGCATTGGCGCAGAAGGACATCATGAGGATGTTGGCATACTCCTCCATTGCTATGATGGGCTATGTATTTGTCGGCGTTGCGGTAGCAACTCAGACAGGGATTATGGCGGCGTTCTTCCTCGCATTTGTACATGCAATAATGAAGGCAGGTGCTTTCATACTGATCTTTGCTCTCTCAATCCAGCTCCAGAAGAGAATCACATATGATGATCTGAATGGGTTGAGTCAGAGGGCTCCACTTGTTGCAGCATTCTTCGGGATCATCATCATATCGCTGGCGGGTATCCCGTTCACTGCTGGTTTCACACCGAAACTGCTCATCTTTGGGAGTACGGTGGAACCCGGTGTTGGCCTATGGTGGCTTGGTCTGTTTGCCATTCTGAACGTCACGTTCTCGCTCGGCTATTACTTCAGAGTGCTTCGTGCAATGTACTTGAGGCCTGCTGCTGATGAGTCTAGGATTATAATGCCAAGGATGCCATTGTTCATAACAGGAGTCTGCGCAGTTCTCATGCTCGTCCTGTTCTGGTTCCCAACACCCATCACTAACCTTGCCAATGCAGCAGCTGCACTTCTCGTTCCTTAGATGATCAAGGAGGATACCACTCCTCCTTCTTTCTCTTGCAGCTGCCCCCGCTGAATAGCAGTGGTCATTGAGTTCTCTAGAAATGGTGCCAACAAACCAATATCGTTTTTATCTTGGTATGCTCCCCAAGCGGTTACTCTCTGGTTGATAGCACGGATTGAAGGCCATCACCTTGAAGCTCAATATCGATGTCAAAAGAGATTGAAGAAAATGCAGGTGCAGCAGCACCGCTGCTGATTCGATAGATGGTGAAGGTGGGAGTGCTCTTGCTCCTGCATTTCTCCTATAAGGCTTTATAGAAGTGCATCGGCATATCAACCGAGGTTTCGGATAAGGCACTTTCGTGTTCATCTTTTGAAGCGTTGATAGTGGTCACATTCCAAAAGGGAACTCTTGCTGCCATCCATGTTTCCTTTTGACACATTTTGAAGCAAAAGACCATTGTTCTTTCATGTCTACATTTCCGATTTCGTATGGTAACCCCAGCATTCATCACTGCGGACAAAAGGACAGCATAAAAGCTTACTCAAGTTACTATCGGCAACTCCAATTTTGAGTAAACATGCGAAACTCGCAATTTCCGGGCATCTTCACAATAATTAACAAACACACTTAAAGGTGCCTGACCTGCGAGCTTTCAGTAGTGAATCCGTGAAGGACATGGAGAATCGAAAATGGTATACTATACTGATTCGCCAAGAATGAACAGGCGGATGGTTGCAGGGTACTACCTGTTCCTCTGCTTGATTGGTTTCGCCGTTCTTCTAGGACCAACCGGTGCCGGAATTCCGATTAGTCTAGTCGGTAATGACGGACGCAATCCTCACGAGACCGCAACTCCAAATGCTGGTACTAGCCCGACGTACTGTCAGACTTGTCATCCTGACGAGTATGGTAACTGGAGCCAAACTGCACATGCTACTACTGTGACTACATTCTCAAACTCAACCGATGACTACGTATCGATTGGGTCGCACGTTGTAACAGAAACGACATTCAATGCGTCATGCGCAAAATGCCATACTTCTGGCTATAATGCGACGGACCACTCATACGATGCCATTGGTGTAAATTGCTTTGACTGTCACAATACCACGGCTCCCTACCTGAGCTATAGTTCAGACGTGTGTGCTCCTTGTCATACAGGGAGTGGTGCACATCCTTACCAGTATACAGACTGGGCGAACTCACACCATGTAGATTCGCTGACAGATCTTAGAGCAAGCACTGAGGAAACGCCAGGGCCCGATTGCATGCACTGCATGTCTGCAGAAGGTTTCATTGACCAGAGCGGAACTTACAATGTATCCGGTTCGTACAGTGCAATAACCTGCGCTGCATGCCATGATGTGCATGGTCAGTGGTCCCTGGTTGGGCCTGGACAAATTCGTGCCATAAATGACACGGAATTGTGCCGCTTCTGCCATGATGACCAATGGTTATGGTTTGGTGGTCCTCACAACCTGGCTGGTGTTATGTGCACTAATTGCCATGGTTATGACCTCACCAACAAATCTGACACAAGCACCTACTTCCTCAACCACACTTTTGCGGTTGTGCCAGAACTTGCTTGTGGCCAGCCGGGTAATGGCTGTCACGAGGACAATGTGGCTTGGGCGCTTAACCAGCTCCAGACAATCCAAAGTGCGTATAACGGTCTAGTGAACGATGTGCAGAGCGAGATAGATAGTCTACATTCTGTGATTGTAGACTACAACGCTACTGCTGGTGCCAACCACACGTTAGTAAATGAAGTACAGGGTGTGATAGACAACGCGCAGAATGTCATTGACTTAAAACAGGCTGATGGTTCATCAGGTTTCCACAATAGTGTGGGTACAATGAGCGACCTAAATGCAGCCTATACTCAGTTACTCAACGCGAAAGCCTACTTCTACGAGAGTGTTCCTCCCGAGACAGTTACGGTCACTAATACAGTCACTAACACAGTGACCACGACAGTAACCACGCCCGTCATGGATCCCCTCTATCTAGCAGGCGGTGCCGTCGGTGGTATCGTCATCGGTTTGATCCTAGGACTACTAGTTGGTAAACGACGCTAGTCGGCGATATACTGGAGAAACTAGTGACCGGGTGGGATGTCCAACATCCCCCTGTGTCTTTTTTTTTGCACAGGAGTGTGCTGTGGTATAGCTCAGATGAGAGACATACCCATATCAAGGCCCATGGATACGATGCTGCAGATGTGTGGGAAAACGTTAGTAGATTTCTCAAGCACTCTATCATGTGAGAAATGGGCGGCTGAAAACTTGTAGTCATCTCTCTACATCCTGCATGGTAATCGACAATCGTAAATGATTGAAAATGAACATTCTCCGGATTTCATTTTTCCTTTTGATACATTTTGAAACCAAAATGCATCGTGCACCACTAGTGCTATTTCCGGTTACATAGTGTAAATTTGCCATCCTGACATACGCACACACAGAAGATTAAGCCGGTAAAGCAGTTACACCATGCAACTTCAATTTTGAGCAAAATTACGAAATTCGCAAATTGTGAGCACCTTCACAATATCTAATAAACATCTTTAAATGTGGCGAAGTCGGGAAGTTACAATTGTAAATCCGTGAAGAACATGGAGAATCGAAAATGGTATACTATACTGATTCGCCAAGAATGAACAGGCGG
>CAYPUO010000377.1:0-4049 GCA_964413775.1 uncultured archaeon | reverse complement strand
CTTCATGAATGTGCACCTACCTCTGGATGTCGTATGTAGACGACGTTTTTCAGAAACTATTCAGAAAGGAGTGGCCCGAATAGAGAAGCCACATGTAAGAGACGCAATTGAAGCCATGAAGACACTTCCTGAGCTGAAATTAGGCCTAACAGAGCCAGTCGTGCATGTAGGATCTCCTGAGAATCTGTTAGGAAGGTGGACTGTGGCGGTGGCTGGCGGGACCAATGGAGGCGCCGGAGTTGCAAGAGCATACTTCGATGCCGGCTACTCAACAGTATTCTACATGCATCTTGGAGAGCGCGATAAGAGGGAGCTGTCATCATGCTCAGGTGCGGGTAACCTTGTCGCAACGGGCCATATGGCATCCGACTCTGTTGGGGTTGCACCATTTCTCCATGCCTTGCGCGAAAAGGGGATAGAAGTCACTCCAATGAGTGGTGTACTAGTTCCCGATTAGGGTTATTAGCGGTCTGTTCGTACATACCTCAACTTCTCTGCATAAAATCGCCTAAGTAAAGAGGAGTTACGCTCCTTTTGAGGGAGTTTTTGCTGAGGTGTCAGACTGAGAATCGTTGGATTCGCAAGCATTAGGAGGTATCAAGAAAGATGCAATCAGGAGGCTCCAACAAGGTAATGCTTGTCGCGATGCTAGTGTTCCTGAATTCTTTGGAGCTGTGAAGCTAGTCGTTTCTCGGACATATCTAGCTCTTCAAGTCTATCTCATGGAGGCAATCATCTTATTCATTTTGATCAACATCATATCCGAGATCATGACCTATGTCTACAACCGATTGAAGATTCCGGGAATCTAGAACGAGGCGACTAACTCAGGTCAGATCCAAATTCCTCTGGTTAGAAAGGTCAACTTCCTAATCATGAGTGCGCCTAAAGCAAGGACGGCTTCTTCGGTCCCTGTTCGTCAGCTCATGCAAAGATCATCTATACATATCAAGAACCGCATAGGATAAATGCGAGCGCATTCGTTTTATTGACTATTACCTGAAAGAAGCACTCGTGTGGTTAGAGATGGACGAAGTCGAAATAACGAAAGGCACCGTTGTGCTGCTCATTGCAACTATCCTGATGTTCTCAAGTTGCATTCTTGGTTTCATTATGTATAAGGGGAATGAAGTGTTTCTGCTGACACTTGCAGGTCCCATTCTCGGCATACTGGCGACCTTTTCGGCTGCAACTGACAGAGACATGTCAGACTATGATATGTCCGGAGGGCGCTTTCACAGAGGCAAGTATCTCGGTGAATCATGCGCCGCTCTCACTTTCGGATTTGTAGCTGTTGGGACAAATGCAGTATTCCTGCTCATATTTGGAATAGTACTTGGTGGCGTGTTTGACGCCAACATGTTTCTTATCACAGTGATCTTTCTACTTGGGACAGTGTTCACAGCACTTGGGTCTTACATTGCATGGACAGAATGGAACGTGTAGCTCTATCAAAGAGCGCCAGAAGTTGAAATCCAATCGCTCGGTCTTGCTTGTTCGATTTTGAAAATGCTCACGGCTCCAGCAGGGCACGGATTCGTGCAAATCGAGCATAACAACTTGGTCTAATGTGGCGGAATTTGGGTATGAATTTGGAAAAATGGTATATAATGAATCTGAAGCCATTATATGAGCCACAATGACCACCCGTGAAACAATGCCAACAGAGGACTCGAAGATTTTCAGTTCTGGTAGAGTCAGGGACTATTTAATGGTCATCGCAGGGATTGGTGTGATTGCCTTACTCTATCACCTGTTCTCGGGTGGACTATCTTTCCAGAAACATCACCACGCGGAAGAATGCTGAAGATAGACTTGCCACAAGGATGGAGTATGAAAAAGCACTGACAGATATCTCCCAGTCGTTGCTATTAAGCGATGGCCTGACACCAGATGCATTCTACTCAGCTCTCACGATTCTAAGAGGCATCTCAAGAGCTGACAGAGTATATGTTGCTGAGAATGTTGTAGACTCAAATGATAGATTGAGCATGCGACTAATAGCTGAGAACTCTGCTGAGGAAGTGACATCAGGCTCTGGAATAATCGGACATGAGTCTATCCAATACAATCCCGACTTCAGCAGGTGGGAGAAAGAGCTTGCAAATGGGCGGGCTATTATAGGTGACGCAAAAGACCTTCCTGGAAGCGAAGCGTCTCGCCTACAGAGTCTCGGCATCAAGTCGATTCTAATTCTGCCGTTGCAGAATAAGTCAAGATGGACTGGCTTCGTTGGTTTTGACCTTGTTCAGGTAGAGCGAGAGTGGACTGGTGAAGATGTCACATTACTGCGAACCGCTTCGGAGATAATCTCAGCCTACTCTGCAAGAATGTCCGTTGAGGCCGAACTCAGGTCACCTCTGAGAGACTTGGAGCTATACTCATCTATTCTTCGCCATGATTTTGCGAACGACATAATGCTCATCCTTAATCAAATTGAGGTTGGAGAGATATCTGGCCTGGATACAAATCGCCTAACAGAGATCATGAAAACATCGAAGCTGTCAGCTGAACGAATGTTTCAGGTCTTGGCGGAATTCAACACAGAGGGAAAGACGTCTCGATACCGGGTCAAAGAGCTCCTAGAAACTGTGGTCTCGAATAATAAGAAATCAAATCCAGATATGAGGGCCATTTTGAGGATTGCGCAGGACAGCTCAGGGGTTTCCATATCCGGAGGTCGGCTGCTCTCTATGGTATTCTCGAATCTTCTACGAAATGTGCATGACTATGCGGGAAACAACGCAGTAGTCACAATTGAATCCCGCAGGGTTGAAAATGGGGTAGAAATCATTGTTGACGATAATGGCCCGGGTGTAGACCCTGCGATTCGGCCTCGGCTGTTTGAACAGGGCGTTTCAACAACGGGAGGAGGACTCGGTCTCTATCTCTCGAAGAAGGTAATTGAGGGATACCGAGGGTCAACTGAGTATGTTGATGGCAAGCAGGGAGCCTGTTTCCGTATCGTTTTGCCTATATCATGAAATCAGACGGACTCCCCTTCGTCAGTTCCACCATTTGCCAGGTCCGGTTCTTCTCTCTGAGTCCAGATATTCCGGGGCGACTGCACTTCACGGATAATGAAACTGCCTTGCACTCCAGTTCTTAATCCCCTGTCACATACAATTCCTTTCTCCGAATCATCGTTGGAGAGAATTGTCACAATGCCGTCCTTGTGTGGCGGAAAGACGCCGATATGACGAAGTACACGCTCCCTCTCCTCGGAATTGGATGCCGTTCCGAAACCTCTGATTCTCCATTTGCCCCTTGCTGCGTCATCAAGGAGGTCGGACATGGTAAGAGCATCTGAAGTAGTATTGCGTATTAGATAGTATTTCACGGTATGGTTCCCCATGCTCATGAGACTCTGAGTTGCACAACCAATAATAACAGGTCTTCGATAAATGTTAGCTGAGTGGGCTACTGTGGCACGAAACATCATCTCAGGATTGCAGGGCAAGACTCCTAGGGCATACCTGTTTGACTCTTCTGCTCGAAGAGTGTTTCTTGCCGATCAGGA
The DNA here is from genome assembly GCA_964413775.1 of uncultured archaeon. Taxonomy (GTDB): domain Archaea; phylum Asgardarchaeota; class Thorarchaeia; order Thorarchaeales; family Thorarchaeaceae; genus MP5-2226. Next base: position 529 of record CAYPUO010000377.1, on the reverse strand, counting down.
GCTGACTACAGTCGACCTATGTGACGTCGTCAAGATGAGCAATCTTCAGTCACTCATTCTAGACAATAATAGGTTGAGAAGCATTGACCTAGCGTGTCTGGAAGGGGAGAATGACCTTACAACTCTGAGTCTAGCGAAAAACAGAATCGACGAGATTGACCTCAGACCTCTTGCCAAGTGCAGAGAATTGAGCTGGTTGAGTTTGTCTGATAACCTTTTGAAGGAAATCGACTTGGCACCCCTCGCGAAATGTGCAGAGCTGGAACGCCTGTTCATTGGGGGCAACCAATTAGAAGCCATAACTCTTGCTCCGCTTTCAAACTGTCCAAGGCTCAAGGAGGTTGTCATATCACGTGATGGTGATCTTGGCTTCGACTCTATCAAAGAGGCGATTGACTTGGCCCCCTTAGTGACGAACAGAAGGCTTCGCAGGATTCAGGTCGCAAGCGAGCACTGTGTTACGCTCGGACTCATCGCGAGATCTTTGACATACATTCCGCGAGCAATAAACGTCTGCTTAAAGCACAGC
>CAYPUO010000376.1:0-4081 GCA_964413775.1 uncultured archaeon | reverse complement strand
GTGGGGGGTAGTGTCTTCGTTGCAATCAAATGGTATCTAGTCTACCCCCAGTTGCTAGATGGTTCCTATGCATACTATGATCTGGGAGGACTCTCAGGAACCGCCATTGAGACCATAACTCCTCAATCTGGAAGGATACGCGTGGGACAGGAGATTTGGGATGCCCGTTGCGATGTTGGGACTATCTCTCCTGGCGAACAGGTCAGAGTCATCTCTAGAGATAGCATGCTAGTCAGGGTCGCGCCAGATGATCCGAGTGCATCATTCGGATACTAAGAAATGAAAGACAAGGTCGCTCGTCTTCACAAGGTCTAAAGGATTAATGCACTCAAAACTGCTGTGAGTATATCTGCAAGGTATGCCGATTGTTGATACTGGTTGTCCCTGAGCTGCAATCGGGAAACCATCCGTTGCATAGTTGTGATAGACTGCTCGCTGAATCTCTATGCTCCTCTCCCCAGCGACTTCGAATATCCTCTTGTTAATGGCATGAGAATATACAAGTTGGCTGTCCTTTACAACTACGACTGGCCCTTTTCCAAGATATACTGATGCCTCCCCATGAGTCCCCGGGTAGTCATCGGCGAGGCCAACCTCAAGCACTATGACGGCGTCAACATCCAACTCGCGAGCTATAGCTGAAGCTCCTTTTGCGCCTATTTCTTCCATAACAGTCGAGAGCAAGGTTACCTTGGGTCTCTTATCCTTTGGAAGTTTTGACAGCTGTTCAGCGACCATAATCATTACTACCAGACCTGCCCGATCATCAAACGACTTCCCCATCAAGTGATCGCCTACTTTCTCCAATGGTGCTGCATAGATTACGGGTGTACCTATCTGAATCCCTAGGTCATTGACTTCTGAAAGCGATGATACACCTACATCAATGAAAACGTCATCCCAGCAAGGGAGCTTGTTCTTTCCCTTTGGTCCTGCTATATGTGCTGTCTGTACACAGAAACAGCCAGGGATCAGGCCTTTCTCTGTCATGAAGAGTATCCATTGACCTGGCAATAGTCTGAGATCTGGCATATGCGACTGAGTACTCCATTTTGCCCGGATGAAGCCATTCTCGTCGATATTGCTCACGTAGAAGCCAACCTCGTCAGCGTGAGCTACCAATGCATAGTGCTTCCCAGTCCCATCAATGTTGGCAATCAGGTTCCCTATTTTATCTGATTCAATACTATCGCAGAAGTCCTTCAAATGTTCCCTCATGAACGCCTGTACCATTTCCTCTCTTCCGACTGGCCCGGGTATTGCGCACAACGCCTTTAGAGTATCAAGAATCTTATCTGTCAAGGCAATTCACAGTCTTTTGAGCTGTACTTGTCACAGATAAGTTATCTCTTCTATAGCTCAGGATCCCTTTAGAGTCGGATTTGCCTTTTCTTAGGTCGTTGTGGTATTGAACAATAATCGTCACAGTCGCTTGATAGTAGTCTAGGTCTTTCTCCCATAGATTATGAGGACAACGGAAATAACAGCAATTAGAACCACGGCAATCACGACTACCTGAAGAATGTCGATGCCTCCTGAAGTAGTCGGTTCACCTGCTCCAATCCCATGGGCATAGTAAATGTCCATCTCATTGTTTCTACCATCGGTCCATACAACTTGTGGGATGCCGTTCTGATCGAGTCTTAGAGTGAAATAGTCACCTGGACGTGTAAAGCTGCTAGATGTTGGTTCACTTGCGATAGCGATAGGGCTGCTGAACACAGGTTGGTCACCCTCATCACCGGTCATGGTCGCAGTCAGATAGTAGGGTCGATACTCACCGAAAGCCTCGTCATAATACACAATATGGATGCGATTCGTGGAATCTATGTCCATGTCAGGCTGCCATTGGTCACCAACTGTCAGGGGATTGACTTGGTACCTCTGAGTCCAGGTTGCACCCTCATCCAATGAAACACGCAAGTAGATATCGAAGGAGTGTGCACTCGGGTCATAGGTGTCTGCCCATAACACATACAACCGCCCTGTCTGGTCAAATCTGATGACTGGAAGCGTTGACTTTGCAGGCGCCCCACCTGCACTTGTAAAGGCGGTATAGTTACCATCAGTGTTAATGAGTCTGGGTGTGTCGAATGTCAACCCTCCGTCTGTGCTCTTGGCAATGTACAGGTTTCCTAGGTATGTAGTATTTACCCAGCTCCATGCAACGAAGAGATTCCCTTCTGAATTCAATGTAATATAGGGGCCTAGGTTGCCTGGGTCTGGCCATCCGATAGTACTGATCTCTTGGAAGCTCTGTCCCCCGTCAGTTGACCGACTGAGGCGAATAATAACATTTCCTTCAGCGCTTGAAGTGTCGGCATCGTCATAGACCATGTAAATCGTCCCATCATCCGCCACGGTCATGGTTTCCTTGTCTGCAAAGTAGGTGTTGTTGGATGCCTTGGCGAGATGCCACGAGCTTCCGTAATCATCACTATGTGCTACCGTAACTTGTGTAAAGCTCGTGTTCGTAAGTGAATACTCCAAGTAAGCATAGTACAAAACGCCGTCATGCCACACGAGCCATGGGTCCGATTGTCTTGTGTTTTGGCTATTGTAATGGGGCATATTGTAAGGCTCTGTCCATATCTTTCCTCCGTCTACCGATTTCACAATGCTCACACGTGCGCCTCCACCTGTTGGGGTTTCTGCGTCTTTCCAGCCTGCAAATAAAGTACCATTGTCAGTAATGGCAAAGGTCGGCTCAACATGGTTTGCGTATGGTGAATCAGCTGTAGATAGAAGCACATTGTCAGAAAAGTCGGTGATATTGTTTACATCACTCTGAGATTGGAAATAACGATTCTCGGGTTGTCCCTCTGTTGTCATATAATTCAGAGTAGGGGGTGTTACCGCTATCAGCAAGAGCATAAAGAGAATAGAGCAGCCTTCGAGCCTGTTCATAATATTGTCTCCTAGGCATTAAGGACTAAGGAGATGCATAATGCAGGGTATTGTTTTTCCTATTGACGCAATACGCACTTCTTGCGCAGGGCGAGGCGACCACCGTGATAATCGGCGGACTGGTGCTATCAAGCCACGTAAAGAGTACCGGAATCTTTTAGAGCCTCGGCGGGGTGTATCATGGTATCGCAATAGTAGCATGGCTATGGCGAAACAAGTGGTAGGTAACGAAACCTGGTAGAAAAATGTCAAGAAGCAGTTTAACAAGCTCCGCACTGGTTGCATTGTTTCTTCTTGGAGCTGCCCTCATGGCAGGATCAATCAGTATTCCTCCAGTAGTGTCAGTTCATGGAACCCATGAATTAGGATGTCATACTCTTTCACAAGGAATTACGGAACATGCACCTCTGCAAATAGATAGGGAATCCGACTTCAGCGCACTTGGACTAAGTGGTACGGGTACCTTGGATAATCCCTATGTCATTGAGAACATGTTGATAGGCGGTCAGTATGACTATGGTATCTCGATAAAGAACATCAACGCCTATGTGCTGATTCGAAATGTCCAGGTGGAAATTGATGGTTTCGTCCAAATATGGTTGGAGAATTGTCTTGGAATAACTCTGGAAGATGTGGATGTCGTCGGCGGTTGGACAGGCATAGAGTGTTCTCAGTGTGCAAGTCTAAATATCACAGGCGGTCAGAGTAGAGATGCATTCGATGTCGGGCTCGCCGTTCAGGATTGTCAGTTTCATTCAGTAACAGGTCTGAAGTTTCTTAGGTGTAATTCAGCAGCTAATCTCGATGATGTGTTTTTTGAATATCAGAATGTCAATGTGACCGGAGGATTAAGTGGTATTAGTGTTGGAGGCGGTTCTGGATCCTCAATCTCTGACTGTATTTTCTCCAACTGCAAATTTTCAGGTCTGAGGCTATACTCGACCAGTTCAATGAAAATAAACGGAAATGCCTTTACCAACTGCAGCCTTTGGATATTTGGGAGCAGTATAGAGCAATGGACTCACTCCATAAGCAGCAATACTGTCAACGGAAAGCCTCTTGGCTACTTAATGGCCGATAATGGTTCTGTGGTTAATCTCGATAACTATGGCGAAATGATAGTTGCCTGTTCACGAAACACTACTCTGAATGGGGGAAGCACGCATGGCTTGAC
>CAYPUO010000375.1:0-4130 GCA_964413775.1 uncultured archaeon | reverse complement strand
CCATATAACTTATTGCTACAACGGATGGAAGTAACTACCTGTTGAAGAAGAATGATTATACAAAAGCATTCTAATCTACCATGCATCAAGCCTCTTGAGCAAGTTGTCCGGCTGTTAGGTCGTCAATGGACTGTCCCACTAATCCTATTCTTGGGAGAGCAGGCAGATGGTATTAGATACTCGGAGATACGAAACAAGCTCTGCGAGGAGTCAAGCGATATAATCGGTGATTCAACGCTTTCGAGAAAGCTGGCTGAACTCACCAAGTTAGGGATTATTGAACGTAAGAGCTATGATGAAGTACCGCCGAGAGTGGAGTATGGACTCACCAACATCGGAACGTCATTGTTTCATACTCTTGAGCAATTAGCAGAGTGGACAAGACAGCAATGCCACAATGGAACACTACGAGTCCCCAAGAGAAATACAGAAGATGCATAGAATTCAATCTAATTCTATAAAAATGAAGAATCTGGATACACACAGGAGAGAATTGCAAAAGAAATAGGGTGCTCAACAGCGTGAGGGAGGGTAAGTCCCTCGAAGAGCAACCATACGATTGCACATCCCCGTCGTCGCCTACACCCCCTGTTCTAAGACAGGACAAGCAAGATGATGCTCAAGGGACAAGAGAGATGATGAGATTCTGAGAAGAGAATGTGCTGTCCACACGATTGGGGATTGTTACATAATAATGGCATTGAAGGAGACAATACATATCAGTAATGGCGAGCCCTCCTTCCCAATATCATTCCTTTATTAGATCGTGGTTTTCATGAATTCTGGCGCGGGTACGATGAAGAGGGAAGAACTAATCCGTCGTTTAGTTCTAATCAAGGAGTTAGGATGGATTAGAAGTACTGTTCCGGCTCCGAAAAACGTCGGAGAATTACTCGAAGCTCTCCTAGGGCTTCAGACCACCAGTTACAAAGACCCTGATTTCGGAATGATTGAAGTGAAGAGCAAGAGGAGAGGCGCAACAAACAATGTATCACTGACCACGAGAGTGCCCACATACATTAATGGAATGTCTGCAAGAGATTTCACAGACAAATATGGATACAGGACTGATACTGGAAAGGCTCTGCAATGCACCCTCCATACCCAGAAGCGAAACTCCAGAGGATGGCAGCTGGTAGTGAATAACAATCAGCTGGACATTGATTACAAGGGTCAGGTTCTTGGTAGCATATCATTGGCAGAAGTAAGAGATCAGTTTGAGAATAAAATGAATCAGATGGTCTTTGTTGTTGCAGACTCAGAGATGAGAGGCAAGTGGGAGTTCTTCAGATTTCAGGAAGCTTACCTATACTTCGACCTTGATGTCACCAAAATCAGGAACCTGATAGAGTCAGATAGACTTGTCTTCGAGTTCCGAATGAGGTGGAAGAATAACTCGTTTAAAGACTACGGACCAGCCTATAGGATACCCGAGGATGATATTCATATGCTCTACGCCTACAAATTGAGAGTAATGTAGGTAAACTGTAATTTCATTTTACAAGAATAACGATATTCTCATTATGCATCGTGTCTGCTTTCGCACCTTCAATGTTCTCGGGTGCATTTTGCCATGGCATTCTCTTTGTGGGAATATCCCGGGGTATTGTCTGGATTTGTCTGAACCCAAGCGCAATCCCTAGTTCTGCCGTTATCCCATCGGTAGGGACACGAACACGAGCCATCAGCCGATTTCCAATCACGATGCCTGCATGCCCTCCTGATTTTAGCTTTTGATACATAGCTTCAAGGGATTGATTGTAGTCAAAGAAGAAGTTGAAGAATTGCTTTGCACGCTTTGGATTGTTCTTGTGAATCTTCAAATAGGTTTCTCGAAGCATGTTACTTTCTAACGCATATTCATCATAGTCACGCAAGGACTTACCGCCAAGCGCACGACGATCGACACTCCTCACATCATCATAGTCCAAGCTTATCCAGTGTGCAGGATACCGCGAGAACTGCCCATATGCGACAGTAGTGCCATGGTCACCATATGGGGGCGAAGTGACAACCAGATCAACAGAACCGTCCTCTATTGGAGCTTGCCGGTTGTCAGAGTATATGATTCGAGACTGTGTGTAGCCCTTGGGCAGTGCATTACAGAACGAACGCATCAATGGAATACACCTGCGCACATTGGCCCTGAAGACCTCGTAGACATCCGGGTTGAACTTTGCTTGCTCCTTATCCTTCATCCGGACTATCTTGAACTCTGACTTCTTCAGGTTAGAGGTTTCGCGGGCGGTATGAGCCAAGCAGAGCCTGAAGAAGTCCCTGACTGGCTCGTCCTCGATGAAACTGACCGCCTTCTTTATGACTGCAAGGTCCTCTTGCACATACTTCTTGTACCACAAGTCAATGTTGTGCATCTTTGGGGCTTCAAGTTTCCCATGAGATTTCTTGTTCACAGCGGAGATTCGATTGTTCAGGGAGACACTTGCCTTCCGCAGGACTTCGAAGTCAATAGGAGTTGTCTTTACCTTCGAGAGAAATGTAGCAAAGGGGTTCAGGTCCGTGCCAATCGATGCCCTACGAGTGAGCATAGACTCGACCAAGACAGAACCAGAACCACTGAAGGGATCCCAGACCAAGTCGCCTTCCTTTGAGTACCGTAGGATGAGCTTCCTTGCAACTTGTGGTATCATTCTCGCAGGGTAAGGATGGAGCCCGTGAGTCATATACTTGGTATCTGCTGTAGCAAAGGTCCAGTCTTCTTCGGTCTCTTTGTGCTGGTTCTTTGAATCGAACTCAGATATGCGGCTCTGTTCCATCATTACCATCCTATCTCCTGCTGTTAGTCGTTATATATTCAATCGTTGGAGTCCATTTATTCTCGTACATTTCAGGATTAGACCTAGTGCCCACTCAGGACGCGACAACTGCAAAAAGGAAGGGGTGCTCAACAGCGTGGGGGGTAAGTCCCTTGAGGGAAACCATGCAACAATCGCACATGTTTCAGAAGTGGATTTGCAAAGTATTTAGAATCAATAGTATTGTTGGGTGTAAGTGTGCGCATTATCGAAAAGATCGGCTCTTTGTGCAGCTTGTGTTTCATCGATGTCTTCCTTAGTGCTCCACTTACCTCTCTAACGCCAGTTTTGCTCCACTTCCAACCACCAAGTTTTCAAAGTGAAATCAAGAACATCTTTCTTTTTATTGCATAGCTGGGTCATTTTGCTCTGGATGGTGATAAGAGTCTATGCGCGAAAACCTACTTCTCTGAGAAAATCAAAGAAACCTAGGTGTGAAACGTTGTATTTTCTGCATACAAAAGGGATTGATGGATTGATTTCACTGCCACCCTTCTCAAAGCTCACTACTGTAAGATTGTATTCTCTTGCTAGAGCAATAACGTATGGATCTGCTATGTTCTTCTGAGCATCAATATCCACCCAATCGGGGTAGTCATACATTATTTCTTCTAGATAGACGATTTGTTCGGAATCGACCTCTACAAACATCTCCTTTCTTTCTTTCACCCAGTCAAGGAGCCCGTCATCCTTCTGAGAGATCTCAAGATAGACCTCTTTACTTGCTACAATTTCGTGAGCGTTAACAAGAGCATCTAGCTTTTCCCACAGAGAAGGGACAAGATCCGGGGGCATTAGATTTCGATAAGGAGCAAGAAAGCCAGATGTATCAAAGCTGTACTTCATGCTCAGTGCTCCTTCTCTGCAATGAGCGATTCAAGAGCCGCAAGGTGTTTGAGATTGATACCTAGCATCTCTGATGCATCTCCAGCTGTTATGGAACCTCCATGCATCGCGTCAAGAACCATAGAAGTAAAAGTCAGGCCCTCTGTATACAGAACAGCTTCTTGGTATGGTGGTCCACCACCATGCTCTCTTTTTGCCGGAGCTAATTGACCACTCCATTTCTTCTGCATAGACCCATAGAATTCATGTGTGGTCCGATCTAGTATCAAGAGCCTTCTAAGTATTACATATTTGCTAACTTTGAAGCGTGATGCAAGACGCTCTAATTCCTTTTCAGCCCAATAGGCTGAAGTGCCATGTCTTTCAACGATTTTCGTTTCCAATAGAATATCAGACGGAACCAGAGCTGCACCTGCAACATGATTGCAGAAGAACTCATGACCAGCTGAACAAGAATTCACATGGTGTGAA
>CAYPUO010000374.1:0-4130 GCA_964413775.1 uncultured archaeon | reverse complement strand
TTCCTTGAGATCTGGGATGGCAGCTGGGTGAGCATGGGCTCTGGGACTACGAACAGTACCGGCTACGTGAACATCCTCTGGACTCCTGAACTTAAGCCTGACACCTACACAATCCAGTTACGAGCGCCTCTCTCTGAGTCGAGGTACTTCGAAACCCCTGAGGATGTGGCTGGACAACTCGTCGTAGGCAAGGAGACCCTTGTCATCTCGATAGGGAGCAGCGAGGTCACGGATGGCTCAGTCCTCGTGCAGGTCACTGATGATGACGGCGTCCCCGTCGCGAACTTGGAGACCCGACTCTATCTGGGCGATGAGACAGTCTCCCATATGACGGGGCTGACTGATGAAGAGGGGCATGTCAAGTTTACCACAGAGTTTGAGGATGGTCAGGTCATCCACATCAAGGTGGCTGATACAGACTACTACCATGAGGCCTCATTCGAGGACCGGATTGCAGTCCCCCTGAACCTGCTAGTGCTGACGATAGCCCTTGGGGGTATCCTAGGAGTTTCGTCCATGGTTGCCGTTGGAAGAAAGATTAACGCCAAAGGAAAATCTGCGGAGCTTCTAGTTCCATCTCCAGAGGTCATCCGCGAATTGGAGAAGGAACGAGAGAGCGTGCCAAAACGAATCAAGGTTCATGCAGAGATCCGCAAGGAGGATAATGACAGTATCTGTAAAAGCGAGGAAGGCAGAGCAATCTCCTGAGTTTCCTCCGCCAGTGCCAGTCAGAGAGCTTGGCCAATCCTAGAAATGGAACGATAGGTCTTTGCCCGATTATCTGCAATGGCAGCCTTGCAGTATGTATGCAAGGAATTCGGTTCTTGGCGAAGACACTCTTCCTGAGGTTCTAGAGAACCATTCGAAGGAAGGCGCAGCTATGAATATTGTTCTCGGAATATACCCGTTAGGATTCGATATCCCTGATGAGATTAAAGAGGGGACGCAGTCGATTCAGATACCATCATTTTTCACCCGCCTCTGATCCACAGCGTTTTATGTCTGTTCTAAGGCTTTCTTACACCAGACGGTGATGATGGCTCTTTTGGAACTCCTTTTCTGAAAACCTGAAATTGGCCATGGTAGACACAAACAAGCTCGGTTTTGTCTAGAATGAACAAGGTTATGAACAAAGAAATGGATTCAGGCGATATGGCGAAAAAGAAGACTCATTTCGACGATTCAGAATCAATCGCTCGAATCAGAGCAGAACTGGATAAGCTCGACTTCTCCTCCTCCACGGACAAGGAGAAGATTAAGGAATTGCAGGCTCGTGCAGAAAGAGATCCATTCTACAATCCCCGACTCAGGCAGAAACCCGAAGTGGACAAAGCAAAGAACAAAAAAAGCAAGTAATCACCACCGGGAAAACGTTTCGTTTGGACTATCAATCAACTATGCATACAGCAATCTTGGAACAGCTGTATATTATGGAGACGAATCATAATGAATATACAATCCGTCCTCTTCAATCTGAAATGGAACCTGATTCATTATATGTGGAGTTTCTCTCATCTTCAAGATTTGCAGGGTTCTAACGGCTTTTCTATTCTCTGTTTCATAATCGAGTCGTATGATTCCATGTGATACATACCTCTCTACATTGGTTCCTGCCTCGTCTAACTCTGCAGTCAAGATGGTAGTTAACGATAGACGCGACAAAAGACCTGCGAGTTCAAGGACTGTCTTCCTCCTCACCCTTGAGTCCTCAAGATGCTCATCTAATAGTGCAGAAACAGGATCTATGACAAGTCGCTTTGCACCAACTGCCTTCTGAGCATCTTTAATCTTATCAGAAACTGCCTCTGTGCTGTACTTGCCGAGCGGGATTCCATATGGCAGGTCTGGGTCTTTTCCAGTCCGCCCCGAGAATCCATCAATGATAACTAGTTGCCGAAGCTCCATCAGTTTCGCTAAGTCCCATCCAAACTCCAAGGCTTCGCGTATTAGATCGGAAGGGTCTTCATCAAGACATACCACGATTGCTGGTTCAGGATTGGTCGGGTCATGCAGGATACCCGAAGTGATGAAATGGAGTGAGAGAATGGTCTTTCCTGCGCCAGGAGGTCCCTCGACAAGGACAGTTCGACCACGTGGTATTCCTCCATAGAACATCTTATCTAGCCCAACAACCCCCGTCCTGCATCTCTCCTTCCTTTTCATATCTCGTCCCTCCATCGTCAACGCCTGATTGTATTCTGCCCCTCTTGCAGAATCGAGTGCTTGCTATAGTCTGGAATTCCCTCGACTCTCTGTAATAGAGCGATAGAAATGTCTTCTCGTGCAATATTCAGTTCAGCTGACAACCTTTCAGCCAGCTTTTCATGGTTCCTTGTCACTGTGACCGCGTGAACCTGCAACTTCCTGTTCTCATCGGATAGCACAAAGAAAGAAACAGGGGCTTGATCAATAGCCTCCTTGAAGAACCTGCTAATTGCATCAATCTTCAACTCAGCATCCTTCTGAAACTGATATTCCTTGGGGTCAATGGAGAGTTTCACCAGATATGGCTCACCAAATGCTCCTGGAATCACAATCGGCGTATAGCCTCTAATAATCCCCTCTTCCTCCAGCTTCTTAATCTGATACTCAACAGTCTGACGAGGGATATCAGAGAGTTCCCTCCGCACCTTCAGAGGCCAGCTCCGTACCCCTTCTCTGAGTGCCAGGAGGACCTGGGTCATCTTGCCACTCAGTCTTGGCTTCTCGCTCATTTTGCTCACACATTATTGGCCTAAGGCCAATATAAATCCAGAAGAATTGGCCTGAGGCCATCTTACCTTGGCCTTAAGCCGAAAATCGGGTAGCGTGGGTTTAAGTAATAATTCTGAGGCTTCTCCTGTCAGGTGATATACCAGTGTCGTTTGATATTGTGACATTCCTGATGGGCCCCGCAGACATCCTGACTCAGGGCCTGATAGGTCTAATCTTGGGACTTGGAATGAACGCACTCCAGATATGGCTGATGTACGAGGTCGTGATCACAGTCCCGCCACGGGCCAAGAACCTCGTGAATGCCATTGACATGGAGCTGAGTCAGGTCGAGTACTTCAGCGGGCTGAAGTTCCGTGTGTATTCGGCTATCCTGCAGGTGTTCCTTCCATTAGTCCTAATCGCAGTGTGCTACCTATCCTTCTGCCTCTTCTCTGGCGCGGTCACAAGCCTGTTCTAGTGCGAGGGGATGACTTGAAAACAAATAGATCTGGTCCTGGTATGAGTGTATATGCCCGGATTATAGGGGCAGCCTGCTCTTTACGTGGTCTTGGTCATCACAGGGGTAGGTTTCCTATCCGGACCAGCATCTATCTCTTTTTTGTCCTGTCCACTCTCGTATTTGGCAGCATTCATACCTGCTCTGCCGATGAGTCCGATGGACAGACGCCCTGCATCATCTTGGCAAAGGCCGGTGAGCTGTATGACCTTGAGCTGGTGGGGAGGAACTCAAGCGTCGTCCACAGGATAACCTTTGGCTTCAACTACTCTCAGGACGCAGATGCGCGACTTGAGGTCCAAGCACCGTACTACAAGGACGGTTCTCTGAATATCCTCCTCGACTCGGAGATCCTCTGTTCGCTGGAGTATCTTGGCGTGGAGAACTACCTTGGCGATACACGTGCTAGGCTTCAAGTATCAAGTACGAACTACTTTGTGTCCGTTTTCAACATCCACGTGACACAGGACTCCACAGGGTTCAAGATCCCGCTGCCCTTCCAGATTGTTGTTGTCATCTGTTCTCTGCTGCCCTACTTCATGCTAGTCCCTGACGCTCTGGAAGACTTACAGGGGCAGCTCGAAGAGGATGCAAGAGGAGTCTATGGGAGGATACTATCGCTCCTCTTGCCACTGGTCACAATAGCCCTGACAGTCCTGCTAATCTCAGGGCTCACTCTTCAGATGGGGTGATGGTATGGAGGAAGAGAGAGAGAGCCAGTCACTAGCAGACCGGATGGTACGCTACTATGCCCAGAAGACAACCAACGCCAGAGAGAAGTATGATAATGAGGACCAGTACAGACCCAAGAGGAGGGCAGACTGGTCCGATGCCAGTACATCCATGAGGGGCTTCATGAACAGGCTCGTTGGGAGCCTGAACCTGCCATACAAATCGATAGCGCTCTTTGTCAGCTCGT
>CAYPUO010000373.1:0-4135 GCA_964413775.1 uncultured archaeon | reverse complement strand
CTCTTGTACTCTGTACGGTATTCCTTGATTGCAGGGACTTGGTAGTCATGAGTTCCTGTTACAACTATTCCCTTGAGGGATTTTGAACCCATGACACAGCCGAGTCCAAGTCTCCCGAAGTGCCGCACTGTATCGACTACAACCATCGCATATCGTACTTGGTTTTCTCCACCGACACCGATTCTGAGAATAGAACGTCTACCCTCTCCAGGTGCCTTTTCTTTCAGAATCCGTCCTGCAGCTCGAGTAGACAGCCCCCATAAGGCATGAGCATTTCGAAACTCGACTCTATCATCCTGAATCAAAAGGTAGTGAGGGCTGTCAAGTTTCCCTGTGATCAGAATGGCATCATGGCCAGCCAGACGCATAGCCATGCCCATTTTTCCCCCGGCATAGCTCTCTCCTAGGTTTCCAGTGAGTGGTGATTTGAAAAGAGCGACGGTCTTTGCGCAGCAGGGAAAGAACATGTTTAGAGGGCCCACGGCAAAGACAATCGGAGCATCTTCATATGGCGTATTAGGAGGGCAGTTCTCTAGGAGCAGTTGTGAAGCTGCACCAACGCCGCCAATGAGTTTCACATAGAGTTCAGGTCGTTCTATAGTTTCTGATGTCTGGTTCGATAGGTCTATGTGAAGTACTCTGCCGCCTACTATCATACCACGTCCTCCTTCACAAGGATGCCATGGGGGCACCAGTCCACGCATTCTCCGCAATGAACACAGACAACAGCTTTCTTCCTAGGCTCATCGATGAAGATAGCACTCAGAGGGCATGCCTCGGTGCAGTCCCCGCAACCCACACATTTTGCGGTACTAATCAGGATCCCGCCGCCCTTCTTCTTTCTGATAGCATCATACTTACAAGCCTCAAGACAGACAGGTTCTCTGCAGCCTCGGCACATAATGATGACATAGTTGCCACCTGATCCTCCCGCAGTCGGAGGTGGGGTTGATTTGACTCGAAGTGCAGCATGCCCTATGTCCACATGCCCCGTCCTTCTGCTACAGGCGAATATGCATGAAAAACAGGAGATGCAGCGTTCTACGTTTTCAGGCCTGACCAAGAACAATGTTTTCATCCTCTCAAGGCCTGAACAACAGAGCCTATCAACATTATGTAGTGAATGTTTGTGTTGTGCCATCAGAGTCCTTCGATTCCTATCTGAAACCGCCCCCAGCTAGGAATCGAAACGCATTGTCCGCAATTATACTCGCGAGAACTCAACCTCTTGATAATTGCTGTGAGACTATGTCTTATATTCAGTGTGTATTGTGCTAGAAATGGTGTGTGTTGAAAGGTGAGATTAGGTTCGGCGTCATTGTTCTCCAAGATATGCCCTGGCCAAGATTAGTTGAATTGTGGTGCCTCTTGGATACGCTTGAATTTGATTCCGTATGGCTATCTGACCATTTTGTGAACTACACAAACCCCACAGCAAACTGGTTGGAGGCATGGACAGCCCTTTCAGCTCTTGCCTGTAGTACCTCCAGAATCCGCATCGGTACTCTAGTCACATCAATCGCACTTCGCCATCCTGCAATGCTAGCTCGACAGGCCATGACGGTGGACAATATATCAAGTGGACAGCTGAATCTTGGTATTGGGGCTGGAGCGTCTGGCAACAGCGATCCCACATACAGGATGATTGGTATTAACGACTGGCCTGTCAAGGAACGAGTCAAGCGGTTCAGAGAGCAGGTTGAGATCCTCGACCTGCTTCTGACCAACAGAATCTCTACATATAGTGGGGACTGCTATAATCTGCAATCTGCTGCAATGTTTCTGGGGCCAGTTCAGAATCCTCGCCCACCGCTTACGATTGCCGCACATGCTAGGGAGTCGCTGAAGATTGCCGCTGAGTATGCCGATACATGGAACTCCTATGGTGCAGACTTCGGAGCGCCTCCTCAAGTTGTAATAGAACGCACCAGTCAACGGATTGACTTTCTTGACAGATACTGTGAAAAGATTGGACGCGATCCAGCAACACTTGGGAAATCGCTGCTAATATTTGGCGAAGAAGCAAATTCCGTATTCGCTTCAGAAGAGAACTTTGTCAAGACTGTTGAGAGATACACTACAATTGGCATTACTGAGCTGATTTTCTACTACCCCTTCTTTGCTCCAGATCAAGCAGACTCCTTCACGAGAATCGCTCAAGAAATCCTGCCTCAGTTCCGATAGACCTAGTATGCTACCTACAATACCAAAATACCGACGACTTAGTAGAAGAACCGTTCAGCTTGGTTCATAGACTTCGCCGTTTTCCAGTAAACTCGGCCCTGTTCTCTTCGGGAGTGCAGTTCAATGCACATCCAAAATTCGGGCAGCTCGAACAGCCAAAGTGGCGAAGTGTTGTAACAAACACGGAGATCACTAGCAAGTATGTTATGAAGAAGTCTGGTCGGTCCCAGAGATATAGAAGCTGAAAGAGAAAGCTCCATCCGACTCCCCAAATCAAGAAGGTTGCTCTCCCCAACGTACTTACAGGTGAAGGTTCATACTTGAATAGCTTTGGACTCCCCCAATTCGCTAGGCAATAGAATCTTCCTCTGTTGCCATGCTCTTCACCTGAGTGCTCATAACAAGGACAGTGCCTGCAGAGGACATATCATGCAACGCCACCAAAGAATATCATTGCGACAATGAAGTGCAAGGGGACCATGAGCATGGATTCTGTGAGTGTAAAAGATCCTAGACCGACGTAACTTCCAATATCGAATTCAATCCCGAGATAACTGACTTTGGAGGATATCATTCCGATGTATGCCACGGCCATTGTAGCGAAAGAAATGGTTGCAAACCACCGCGCATCAGTACTACTGTACCTTGCATGGACACCGCAGTACATGGCCTTTCGTGTTTCAGAGTTCATTCCATTCACTTGCTATCGGCATACCTTAGCGTGACATAAATCTCGTATGGTTCAAAAACGGATGAACTGCTCCGCTCGTCAATGGTGCAGATTTTACCCTCGGAATCGGACTCCGTTGACTTTCTTGTGGGCCCACGCATATTGTCGGAGTTTTGAGGATGCCCCAAATCCACAGGCTGCGCATCTCTTCTGGCTGACATGGTAGGACCTTCTGCCACACCGCCTGCATCTCATGTGGTGTGGATTGTTCTTCTTCCCTTTGGATGGGGTGCCTTTTGTCATTCAAACAACTCCGTCTACTTCTTCGGCGCTTTGGGAGGTGGGCTAACAATCACTACATTGTCCCCCCGAACAATAATCGTCTGTATTGTCTCGATTGTTTCTTGTTCTGTTTCAGGGTCAATGGATATCTCTTCGGCATCCTCTAGAATGAGGTTCAGGTGTTGGTCATAACCACGGAGCTTCCCCTTGAGCTTCCTCCGGCCCTTGAGTTCAACAAGGACCTGTGAGCTGATGGCTTTCTGAAGGAGTTCCATAGGTTTAGCTGCGTTCAATAGTATCACCAAAGAATCTCGTCTGCGGCTATAGCCCACGACGTCGCGCTAGACTTCGGACTGAACTTAAAAACATGACGATGTTTCCATTTCTTCAGAGCAACATCAGCGTGTCTTTTCCGGTGCCTTCAAATAGGCCAGTAAGACTCTCTTTGGTGATGCCACGGATTGAGAAGATTAAGAAAAGGCACCTTCTAAAGCGAAAGCAACAGAAAACCGAGATTGAGAAAATCGAAGGCGCGCTTGGTACAAGAGTGAATATTGATGATAAGACTCAGCTCGAAATCGGTCTTCTCGACGATGGCACTGAAGTCCTCATATACCAGAATGAAATCCTCTTTTTTGCGAAAGATAATCGGTACTTTCCGTCTCTTCACGCGCTCTTGAACGGAATGGTCACAGTCCCAAAGGTCATTGTGGACATGGGCGCAGTCCGATTCGTTGTGAATGGTGCCGATATCATGCGACCCGGCGTCACTGGAGTGGACGATGAAGTAAGAGCCGGTTCAGTTGTTGCAGTTGTTGACGAGAACCATGCCAAGCCTCTAGCAGTAGGTATTGCGACAATGGATGCCGATCAGATCAGAAATGCAACAAAGGGCAAGGTGGTCTTGTCTGTTCACCATGTGAACGACCATCTGTGGGATTTCACGAAGGGCTAGTTATCAGCCAAAGATGCTCTCACATGGGAAAGACAGGCCTTGTA
>CAYPUO010000372.1:0-4146 GCA_964413775.1 uncultured archaeon | reverse complement strand
AGCTGTAAAGATAATGGTACAGATGTCCTCTTCAGACATCTATCAGCCAATGACATTGCCACAAGGTAACCATGTCAACTTCTATTCGTTTTCCGGGCCTCATGGAGCAAGCTACCATATTGATACATCGGGTAGCACTACATATGGCTATACTTTCTTTGGATATCTCGCTTCTCGTGATGGTGCCTTCATGACGCGGCAAGGTGGAATAAGAGTGACGGGCTGGTTCAGGCAGTATGACACATTATACCAGTATCTATGGCTCGGGAGAAGGTATCTTAATCTCTATGTTGTGTCTGTTGACGGGCAGCAGATACTACAGACTACAAGGGTACTAGATGAGAACAGCGGGACCGACTGGGTGTCTGTGGATGTGACAATCACAGGCCTTCCAGAACGCGGGATGGTGAGGCTAGCAGTCGGAAGGTACAATGCATGGTCCCGTGACTGGGATTTGACTTGTGAGTGGGCAGGAGTGAACGTCTACTCATTTGACACGTGGTGGGCCTATACCATTCCCGATGGCTATCAGGTGCACTTCGGCGCGTCACTGGCACCAGAAGCACACATGGGGGCGACTTACCGTATAGACACAATTGGCACTTCCCAACGACTCTATTATCTTGTTGGGGAGTCCGATTTGTATCACTTCTTCACTGCACCAACTACGGTTGCGATTGCTGGCTGGTTCAGGCAGGACGATACATTCACTCCAGACCTTCAGCAAGGAAGAAGATACTTGGATGTCTATGTAGTAAATCCATCTGATTTTTCAGTGGTGGCAAGCTGTCGTATCCTTGACTACTATGATGGCACAGACTGGCAGTATCGCCGCGTCAGCTTTTATTTTACTCCCCCTGGTTGGCCTGTTAGTGGCTTTGGAGTGTATCTCATTGAGATAGGGCGGTATGACCCGTGGTCCACCGACTGGCACTTGACAGGCGAATGGTGTAATGTGCAGATAACTGTGGACATAGAATAACGAGTGTGGTCGTGACAATGTGAGCTCTTGATATATCCTGACGAGCTGCCGTGTGCGCTCAAGTTAAGGCAAGAAGCACCCGCTCTAGTGATAGTGCAGCTCTGGAAGTAGGTCAGTGCTGCACTGAAACTAGATTAATAATACTCCCCGATAAGTATTTCCAGAAGGATTAAGGAGGTTCGTTGAAACGAAGAGAATAACGGACTATGTAATGAGCAACCTAGGAGTTGTATTTGCGCTGGCATTGGTAACGCTGTTAGGCTTCATGTTCCCCATTGCGGTCAGTGAAACTATCGGATCTCATGAGGTGGCTTTTGAAGGAATTCCAATAGCAGACACGATATTCTCCGAGGTCGTGAGCAGAACACCCGACCCAGTGATGCTGCCCGGGGGGGAGGTGAACAGGACGCAGGACACACTCTATATGAGAGCTGACTACAGTCCTCTCGTGAAGGTGAACCTGACACAGGCCACTAACAGAGCCCGCGCTTTTCTGTCACTGGTACCATACCTCTCAAATAGAACCCTCACTCCTGCTGAAACTGGATATATCTCGGACTATAATCAAGGGACGTGGTCCGTTAGATTTGTGGTCGATGAGGTCAGTGTGTTGGTTTCAGTCAATGCTATCTCAGGAAAGATTACAGGTTTCAGCACCGGTTGGACAAGTGAAGCTCCGAATCCTGACCAGAGGGATGTCGCGACAGCTAAGATTCTTGGCGTAGGTGCGGTTGAAGCGAGCGCACTCCAGTTCCTCAAGAGCATAAACTACACCCTCTCGCCGTATACCAAGGTCGTCCCACCCGTCCTCGATACCAGCCCTGTGGACTTCAGGGGGGGCTACTTTGACCTGCGCTTTTACTGTGTTATGAACGACACGCTCATCGAGGGCAACGAGGTTTCCCTACACCTTGATATGGTTACAGGAGAGGTCCTTGCATTCCACTATTCTTGGACGTATTTTAGACAGGTCCCCACAGAGGGTGTGGTCAGCGCTTCTGCTGCAGAGCGCGCTGCTCTCGCCTACATCGATGAGATACGGAACTATACTGACGTCCGAGTCAGGTCAAGTATGCTGTTCCTTGAGAACACAGGGCGAACGATGCCCAACGGTTCAGACTTCAGACTTGAGTGGATGCTGCGAGGGACGTTCATGCAAGCTCATCCTTTTAGCGCGTTGGTCTATCCATTAAGTGGGGTGCCATATGCCTTGGGAGATGTGCAACTGTACGATGTGCCCGTAGCAAAACAGTCAGAGGTATTATCCGTGCCTCTGTTGGCTTCGATTCTGGGCTTGTCACTGGCAGTCGCTGGAGTATCTCTGGCACTGGTCAGGAAGCACGTCCCAGTGGTCAGTATCTCTCTCGAACAAGCAACTTGAAGGGGAGTGCTGGCATTCTCATGTCACGAGAGACCCGTGGAGCAGTCACGTGCGACAGGGGAGAGGAGAGTATTTACGTGCAAGCTGGCAATAAGCACATAGTATAGATTACCCATATAAACATGGAGGTCAGAAAAGTGGTGAAGGGCGAAGGAGACGAAAAAGGCGATAGGTTGCAGCTTGACACGTTATCTCGTGAGCTCAAGGGGAACACGCTCCTTGTCTACTGGTACCTGCTCAGACACAACAAGCCATACAGCGCTCGAGAGATTCAGAGGAGCGTTGGTATATCGAGCACAAGCCTAGCACTCCACCATCTCAACAAGCTAATTGAGTTGGGTCTTGTGGGCACCGATGATGGTCAGTATATAGTGACGAAGAAGATTAGTCCTGGTTTGTTGAGCCTGTTCGTAGGGTCTGGTCGCTTCTTTATTCCCAGATTCGTCTTCTACTCCGTATTCACTTCTTCAGTTTTGGCAGCATGCATTTTCCTTTTCTGGCCATATCCCAGCACAGAGAGCGTTCTCCTCGTCATCATGTTATCAATCGTCAGTGTGGTATTCTGGGTAGAGTCATTCAAGCTATGGAAAATCCAGCCCGTTTAGCTGTATAGAATCAAACAGAGTATGGAAGTCAGTCTAGTTTCTCGGAGATGTTCTGCAAATCACAGAGTCTACTTCTTGCCGAGGCAGAGAACGTATGTGTTCGTGTAAAGCATGTTTCCTTCATCCCCACAGCTCCAGAATAAGCTACCTACCCATATGCGATTTTCTCTGTGTCTTTCTATTGAGCTTGCTGAAATCCAGGAATCCAGTCTTGTCGTGAAACGAGGGTTGCTGTATATGTGATCAGTAGATGTTTCAATGAAACACTGTAGATGCTCGTCGCTGGCTGGGGATGCGGGTCCAACTTGTGAATTCTTTCGAAGCCGTTGCACATTTCAGCTAAATATCATGAGTAATGAGGGTCTAATAGCGCTCATAATGACAGAGTAGTACCTATTCTAGTCGATTCCATCATATAAAATACTCTGGTCCCCCTTACTATTTGGATATGCATCTATGCTCTCTTTTTCTTCTGGGACATAGGGCTCTTAGAGTCTTGTATCCACATGCTTCTGCATGCTATAGAAGGCGCGACTGGAATGCTGGAAACAGGACGCATCACTTTGAATGGGCTAGCCAGCTGGCTGAGCAACGGGATGACTCTGAGCCTTCTCGTGACCACTATGATGGCGGCTTTGACGATTACAATGGATAGATGGGGAGCATAAATGGCATCACACAGACGAAATGTGTCAGGAGGACCTGCTTTGAACCGGAAACGACACATATACCTCAGGACTATTGTGCTGTTTGGTATCGTAGTACTACTACTGAGCACGTTTTCGTGTAGTTCCCAAGATTCGCAGTTATCATCAGGGCCCGCTGAAAAGGAAAGTATGAACCTGATTAATTCTACGGCCATAGTAAGAGAGAATGCGGTTGCGAGTCGCGATTGGAACTGGCGGTACATTTCCGCCATCCCACAGAGTATCCTATTTGGTTTTGTATCTTCGATTGGAAATATGGCTGGAAACGATGGAAATAGTGGGGTGCTTTATGAAACATTTGACGGTTCTGACTGGCGATTTGAGGCCATTTTTCAGACAGACCCATGCTGGGGACACAGATACATCGATTCGGAGCTTCAGATGGAATTCACGCAAGATTCCACGTTCTTCAGTGGAGCCTGAAGAGTGGGTTGCCTTGTGCAGACCGTGTCATAGAGCTGTCCATGCATT
>CAYPUO010000371.1:0-4149 GCA_964413775.1 uncultured archaeon | reverse complement strand
GAATTAAAAAGAAACGCCCAAGTCCACCTCTGGACAAGGGCCTACAATAAATGACTATGTTCGCTGGATCCATGATTCGTAGATCTTCTTTATCTCTCCAGCTTGTTCAGTGTCACCAAATTCAGCTGGTGAAATAACTATGTCATTACCCTTTAGAAGTGCCTCGACCACCATCACGCCTGGTGCCTCAACACGGATTCCATTAGTACCATCGCGTTCGAATTTCTCTACATAGACTATGTCTGCGCCTTTAATCGCAGAATATAGCAGGAAGGCTGCCTTCTTCTCGGCCGTAAGGCTAGGTGAAGATGTGCTCGATTGTGCTGGTTTCTCTTCGGTTTCGTCTGGTTCCACTGTTTCAGCTACCAGTTCAACCGTTGTTGGGCCCGCAGGTGGCGTAGTTGCACTTGTTTCTACTTTTGGTGCAGTATGTGGTGCATATGCACTTGGTGCTTCAACGCTTGTTTCTGGCTTCGGTTCAACATGAGACATATGCGCACTTGATGCCGCAGAAGCTTCTACAATGTCAGGAGGCCTTGCTTCATACTCCTTTGCCTGTGATGCATCGAAAGCAAGAACGCCATCATCAAAACTCCACTTTCTGCCTACCAAATCCCTGAAACCAGCAATTGATGTTGCGACATCTGGGTCTGATTCATCCTTTTCCATCATCTCTACCATTCTATCTATGGACATCCCAATGGTTGTAGCACCAACTGAGTATCCTGATTTCTGTACGCTCTTGCTCATTCTGAGCGCATGCATTCTAGTTGGCATATTCACTTCTCTGCCAATCCAGACCCAACATGTATCATGTATCTCATCTAGAACTATTAGAGCATTCTGACTATTCACAAGACTTGGGTCCAGCTTGACATGCGCGAGTTCTCCAGAATCATCCCGTAACACGAGGACGAATGGTTTTCTTGACAGGGGCTTCAACTCGATTATCCTCCAAAGCAAACATGGGTCCAAGAATGGATTCCATTCACTCCTTTTTAACTGATTTCTGCACAGACCTCTGACGCATGTCCATGCGAGAATTAGTGTTGTGTTCCGGAACTGGTGCTGAAGTATTGGTGAGTTCAGTTCGCCAGACTTGTGGACGCCATGTCTATCTCAATGTCAATAGCCATGAGGGATTGTGTGTCTGTGGTTCCCGGTATGGTGCGGATCTTCTGAGTGATTATTTCTACGAGCGTTTCCATGTCTCTTCCTCGGACCTCTGCAATAATATCAAAAGGGCCGAAGACTTTGTGTGCCTCTTCTGTAACAGCAAGTTCCAATAGGTTACGCAACACGGCGTCTTCTTTGCCGCTTTCTGTTTTGATCAGCACATATGCTTTGACCATAAGGGTCACCCATCATTGGTTCATTTCGACATACATCTACTTGATAACTCTTACTCATAATCCCACAGCTGCTCTGTCGCGGACAAATCGGATAAGAAAGCAGCATGGTCTACCAAACCTCGGCATTGCAGCCGCATGGATACCGATAAGAGATGGTCCACTCTCTGCGCGAAGGAGATTCAACGAATTAAACTATGTTGGAGATTTGTTAATATAAGCCTATGATGCCATAAACCACAAATACCAATGCCTTTCTTGAAGTGTATCTGGAGAACAGAAGTACAGACCTGTCATTGTTTGAAGTGAGTAAAGTGGGAAAGCAGAGACTAAGAGCAGTACCTTGCCCAAGGTGCAAAGAGATGATCGAGAACTTGACTGTAGATGAGAAATCGATAACCTCTGCCTCAAGGGTTCCTGTTCTGATTACTGCGAAGTGTTCAAAGGGGCATCAGTGTGTTCTGTTTGTTGACCGAAATCTCACTGTCAGAGATGTTGAAGCAGCCAGCGAAGCGGTTCAGAAGAAGCCCGGAGTTAGTTCTGTTCATAAGGCTCGGAAGCGGAGGAGCGGCTCTTAGGACGTGATGTAATGATTCGCAGTATCTATATCATGAATCGGAGCGGCGAGGCTCTGGCTGTAAAAAATCGAGGGACTTTCGATATGGATGAAGGCCTCTTTGGCGGATTCCTATCGGCAATCCAGATGCATAGTCAGATAGTCTCCGGAAAGAACGTGAGAAAGTTGTTGTTCGAGGATTACGGACCGTTCATCTCTCAAACGGGCAATCTGTATCTTGTGAGTATTCACATCTCTACTGACAAGGATGCGCTCTCATCCAGTGCCAAAGTGCACCAGGTTTTTGATGGGCACCCCTCAGGTTTGGTCACTGATAATCTGGTTGAGTTCCTGGAGAAAACCGCAGACAATGCAGATGGAAAGGTCTGCAGCGCCACCGAATGGGCACGGAAAATGTTGTAAAGGTGTAAGAAATGCAATTACCAACTTACATGCAAATACCGCCTTACTGGATTTCTGAAGGTTTCATAGGACTAGCTCTAATAGCTGCGGCCCTTGTGATGTTCAACCACAGAAGAAAGCGAGCAGCACAGCTATCTCCGGGACAGCAAGGCGCTGGAAAGCCTCTGAACTTATCCGCAATTGGAGTCCTTGTGTTGGGAATCGCGTTTCTATTCCCTTACTACGGCTAACAAATACGTTGGGATGCAGCGTGGGTGAATAAAAGGTGTCTTCGAGTCCTCCAGTGTTCAAGACTGTTCTCATAGGCGAGGGAGGTGTTGGTAAGACCTCTATAACTGTCAGATATACTGAGGACAGGTTTGATGAGGACATGAAGATCACCATCGGAGTAAACCTAGCAACAAAGAAGGTTGAAGTCGAGGGTAAACAAGCCACACTGATGCTCTGGGACCTTGGTGGGCAGCCGCGCTTTAGAGAAGTCGTATCCGATTATTTCCGGGGATCCAGGATGGCTATTGCCATCTACGACGCAAATCGCTATTACACACTCGAGCGCCTTACAGACTGGATTGGTCGACTAAAGGAGAATGCTCCCACCTGTGACTTGATCTTTGTTGGGAACAAGGTAGACGAACGTGCGGACGGTGAAGGTGTTTCCCTTCAAGAGGCAAGATCATTCGCTGCGCAATACAATGCCCCTTGTGTTGAAGTATCTGCGAAGACTGGTGAGGGGGTCAGTGAAATGTTCATGGTCATCACAAGGAGCCTTATTGAGAAGTTCTTCCCCCCTTCTGTCGAGTGAAAAGTGGCATTTCTTCCCTCCGTGTCATCCTGTGAGAGCTAATAGCGCTGTAATGTATTCTGACCATTGAAAGGAATAGGCTTTTTATTGCCTGGTTGCATTTGGCTAGTGTGGTTTGCCTTCATCAGTGGGGTATGAAAAATGGCAGATAGTTTCAGAGATAGAGAAAACGCATCAGAGAACACTCTGTCATCGCTTGCTGCACCCATAAAGTACTTCATTCAAGGAATTCCCTTTGCAGTGGTTTCAGTTGGATTCTCTTGGTATTTTCTTTCCACAGCATTTGGCCTTCTCTTCTCAGACTTTGAGTTGTTCATCAGCTACTTGTTCGGCATAGGTCTAGTGTTCTTGATTGTAGTTGGTTTGTTGAATAGTCTAGTTGCCGAAGTACTTTGGAATATCAAATCCAATCGGAGCATTACTGGATTCATTGGACAAGGCCTGCTGTTCATGCTCATGGCAGCCATCGTTGAGCCACTTCTGCTTACGCTGTACTTCACTCTCGCATTCACGTATGCTTCTAGTATTCTCATCACAATTGTAGGGTTTGTGATACTAGCTATTGTCTGCGGATATCTTGGAAAGAATATAGCTGCCGAGTTCGAGCCAACATCAGCAGGTCAAGAGGAACTCGCATCTGTCTTTGATCGTCATGTTTCGTGTCCTCAATGCAATGCAAAGTTCACCTGCAGTCCTCAAGATGCTGATGAGTCTGGAGGAGTCCATTGCCCACAGTGTGGGACTTGGATTGGCGTCTTTGATAGAGATCTCACCTTCAGATAGTCATATCAACAAGACTGTCCTTGTGCACCCATACGGCTTATTAGGCCGTTTGCATAGTCATTCGGCTGGGGGTTCGTTAGTGGCCGATATACCCGAAAACACAGGACGGAGAAACTACAAAGTAGTACAGAAAATACTGGCAATGAGGCCAGTCTATCAGATATACAATGAGCAGACCGGTGAACAGGTTGCAGTCGCCAAGCAGACTTGGATGAGTTTCTTGAGGTCAACAATGA
>CAYPUO010000370.1:0-4149 GCA_964413775.1 uncultured archaeon | reverse complement strand
ATCAGTAGTTGATACACTTAGAGAGCTGGTGAAGGATGTATATGGAGATGACTATGATGCCGCCCCTACCAGCACTGCTGAGGCAGCCCTCTGGGTTTCCATGGAATCACTTGTTTCTCCACCACTACAAGGAAGAGGAGATCTCTATAGGTCTGCATATATTGCTCCCTACGAGCGTCATCTCCATCATCAGGGTGGATATGGCAGGCCGTTCCCACCAAAGTACAAGGACCTCTTTGCAGATAGAGGTGTAACTGCTGGGGAGTACGGAGTTCAGGGGAAACGTTTGACTAATCTTGAAACCATCTTTGTACCTCTTGAAGGCGCTAGATATAAGGCTCATGGCATAAAGTATGGCGTAATCCCCATGCTAACGAAAGTGGATCCAGAGAAATCCATAGAGCGAATTGAAAGACTAGCAAAGATACATGCTGAGAGACTCTCGGCGATCACATCAATTGGCTACGATACCGTGGGTTATGGCTATGGTATAAAAGATAAGGATGGCACACCTTTGCTCCAGAAGAGAATTGGCGAGTTTGCACAGGAGTTTAACATACCCTACATATGTGATAATGCCAGAGGTCTTCCTTTCCTAGGCACAGATCCGAGATTGAACCACGCAGATGTTATGTTCTACAGCATGGACAAAGCAGCTGAAGGTCCAACGAGCGGACTGATAGTTGGAAAAGAAGACGCCATGATTCCTATTCGGCGCGCATTGGGACTACATGGTTCTAGAGAAGGCACCGCTTCGTCGTATGGTAAGAGCGCCTATGTGATGGTTGACGTTGGGAAAGAAGGGTTGGTTGGCCAAATTGCGGCCTTAACGAAACTAAAGGAGAATCCCGACCATATGAGGAAGAAGATTGACCAAGTCTATCGCATAGTTTCAGATGAATTCTCTCAATCGGAGGTGATTCCAAAGGATGGCCTGAGAATCTCCAAGTCATATAATTGTGCGGCAGTTGAAGTCAATTATGTCGATACCTGGAAAGACGATGAAATGGGAATTCCAATCTTTAGTATTGAAGACATGTATGCCGGTAGTAACCTGATTCAGGTGGGATTGGGGCGAATGGGGATAAAGCCGCCGCTATCGTATGACGGGAATATTATGATAGTGCTGGGACAGGGCAATGTAGATTATGACGGTGAGCTTATTCCTGATAATATGAGAATTGCTACTAAAGGATTGGTAAGGACATTAGAGATACTCATCAAGTGGAGCGGAACGACTTGATACAAATCCAAGACATGAGCAAATTCCTAGATACCAGCGGAGTCAGAATATCTGGTTGGTTGCCAGTTTCGACGAGGGCAGATGGCTCTCCTTTTGGAATTCCTGTAAATGCAATAGTAGGAACGGAGGAAGGTCCTACTCTCGTTGTTGAGGCATGTATCCATGGAGACGAAACAGAAGGCGCACTCGCGGCAGTCACAATTTTAGATGAGTTGGCTCCAGCTCAGTTGAAGGGCACCGTAGTCACCGTGCCCGTGCTGAATATCAGGGCATATGAGTCTGAAACGAGAGGAAATCCCGATGAACGATACAATTATGATATGAACAGGCTATTTCCTGGAAGTCCTGATGGTTCTGTGTCGCAGAGATTCGTTCATGCTTACTTCTCCAATATTGTCAAGAGAGCAGATGCAGTCCTCTCGCTCCACGGCGGTGGAAACCTGTTCTACCTCAGGAACAGGGTCATGATAAGTAAGGATCCAAAATCCTTAGAGCTGGCTAAGGCGTTAGGTCCAGAATGGCCACTCTTGCATGAGAGTCACCATCCAGGCACGCTGCTTGTTGAGTGCGAAAAAGAAGGCATTCCTGGAGTAATTGCGGAGCTGGGGGGCTCAAGTAATCGACTTCCAGGACCCCTAATGGAAAGTGTATCCTGTTTCAAGCGTCTCATAAGGAATTTGCTAATGCATTTTGGGATGCTTGAAGGGAGTGCCGCATATGCAAAAGAATGGGGCATTCTTAAGGGTACGAACGTGAAGTGCCAATACGGAGGTCTAATTATAATGACTGACAAATGCGAAATCGGCGGTGAGGTCAGCGAAGGGGATCACCTATTGTCAATTGTGAATCTGTTTGGAGAAGTTCTTGTAAAGGTTATGGCACCACAGGATGGGACCATTCTGGGTGTCCCTGCGGGCCCTGTGGCATATCCCGGAAACAACATATTGACAATTGCTAAAGTCATTGAGAGAATATCATGACGGTTTTGTGAGCTGATAGACAATTGAAACTGCAAATTACACTTACAGTGCCTGAAGCAAAGAGGATTATTGCGAAGGCAATATCAATGCGTGAGGATGTTAAGAATTCGCTGAAGAATGGTAAGGTTCTTCTCAAAGGCGGAACAACTGTATCTGCTATCTCTGAAGAGCTCGTAGGACAGAAGCTTCGCATTGGTGGGCGAATCTCACCAAGAGGTACCATGAATACGCTGAAAAAATATGACCAAAGCCATTCCCTGTTATTGGAAAACGGAACCTTTAGAGGGATAGATAAGGACATTCTAAGTGTTACAGGCGAGCTCGGAAGAAACGATATCATCATAGTAAGCGCAAATGCGCTTGATACCGATGGAAACACCGCTATGATGGCGGCTGCTCCATTGGGCCATAATGCCGGTCAAGCGATATCTGGATTCTCCTCGCAAGGAGCAAAAGTGATTGTTGCCGTTGGTTTAGAAAAACTAATACCGGGGACAATTAGAGATGCAGTTCAAGCCTGTGGACGTACCTCAATTGATAAGTCAATGGGGGCAGCAATAGGACTGATTCCCGTCATAGGCGAAGTCATCACAGAAAAAGAATCTTTGGAACAATTGGGTAACGTTCGTGTCACAGTGATTGGCGCTGGGGGGATCCATGGTGCAGAGGGGTCAACAACAATGGTGATCGAGGGGTCTGAACCTGAAGTTGAGAATATTCTCAAGATTGTGCTTGCGATTAAGGGATCGGACACTTCTGGAACTCCAGAGAGTTTAGTTGAATGCGAGGGCGGTTCTCCACAATGTGCAAGGCATCTTGCATGTATCTACAGGAGGGGAATGTGAAACAACCTGACTGCTGAATGAAAGATAGTACGAAAAGGAAGGACAGAGAAAAATGACAAAGAAGGAGAAACCTCCATACCGAATTTACAACGTGGTTGCTAGAGTGAAATCGGTTCACGGACTTAAGGGAGAGGATACTGCTGGAAAAGGTCCCTGTAGATACTACAGACCAGGCGACAAAATCGTGTTTAAGGAAGGCAAAATCGAGGGAGCCATTTGCTACAGTGCCCTTGCAACACTTATGTACAAAATCCTGCCGATGAGAACAGGATTTGACTATCCTTGGGGCAAAGAAGGCATTATTGAACATGCATGTCCAGATGCAGCACGGCCTGTAGTCTTCGAGGTATTCCGCGAAGAACCTGATTCCAGTGATTAAGTCATAGGGATTGAAACGTATGCGGACTGTCAGTGAGGAGCTAGCTCAATGGGTTGCAGACCTGGAATACACAGATATACCGTCACATTTCATAGAGATGGCGAGGGCAGACATACTTGATATGCTTGGATGCGGCCTTTTTGGATCTACCTTGCCATGGGTTCGTTCAATTAGCGATTTGGTAATTCATTGGGGCGGCAAAGAAGAGTCAACACTATGGGGTCGTGGCCAGAAAGTTCCCAGTGTGAATGCTGTCTTTGCTAATACTAATGCAGCAAATGCATTTGAGTTCGATGACACTTACTTCCCCACTGGGATTCATCCTGGTGCTCTTGTTGTTTCTTCAGCAATTGCCTCTGCAGAGCTAATAGGTTGTGCATCGGGCGAAGAATTATTAGCTGCAGTAGTTGCTGGACATGAAATCTCTGCTAGAATTCGCAGTGGACTGGGATGGTCTGTTCTCCATGGGTGGAACGGAACTGCAATTTGCTCAACATTTGGTGCAGCGGTGGCATCAGCAAGGATGCTTCGCCTATCTGCAAACCAGATTGTCAATGCGATAGGGATAGCGGGGCCCTATGTGGGTGGGCTACTCACCTACGGTTTTAATGCAGGGGCAAAACGCGTCATCAATGCTCGTTCGGGTTTAGGTGGCATTCTGGCTGCGCTTCTTGCTGAAAAAGGAGTCACTGGTTATAGAGA
>CAYPUO010000369.1:0-4156 GCA_964413775.1 uncultured archaeon | reverse complement strand
CATTCACCCTTGACTCGCCTCATGTTGCTTCGGGCTACCCGACAGACCATGACCCGGCGACATTGGGTAACGAGCAGGTCATTGTCAGGATTGACGGGATGTTCACGAATGATAATGCCTTTACGATGCACTGGAAGAGGACGACTGATACGGGTTGGAATTCTGAGACAGGTTCTACTACCTACATTGGTGGGGGATATGGGACGCTTGAGGCTACGTACACAAACTTCCTGAGTGCAGCGCTTGATGGGTCGACCATCCAGTACTACTTTGAAACCGACCTATGGGGTGGCCATGTGTTCGACAATGGTGGAAACTACTGGACATTTGCCTTTACCGACGATGATCAGATAGGCCCGCAGCTAGATGATGATATCAGTTCACACAGTCCCGTGGTCGACGGAAGCCCATACAACCCGGGTCATCTCATATCGCCCGTCATAGGGACAGACAACATGGTGAGAGTATGGACAGTCCTCTACGATGCGCACACTGTGACGAGTAGTAATGTCTTCTGCAGATACAGATGGGGAAACAGTGACCTTTCCGGGCAGACATGGTACTCAGTGACACAGACAGACAGCTGGACATCTGGTGCCAACTACTATGCGTACTACAAGCTTGTGTCAATCGGGAGCAACCTACCCGCTGGTCGACAAGACTCAACCACCCTATACTATGAGTTCAAGGCCACAGATAATGACAACTCACCAGCTCAGGCTAATCACGCAGGGAGTATTGTTATCCGTGACGATGACTACTCGGGCCCGACCTCTCTGACATTCTCTGACATGAACAGCCCGCGCTCGGAGGAGGACGCAACAGGAAGAGTATACTGGGATGAGCCAAGTACGTATGTCTATGACGACGGTATCATCGTTCGTTTCTCATGGTCATCCGATTTCTCCACGTACTACGACATTACCACAGCGGACACAACATATGGTCAATTGACTAGCATTGTCGACGGTGTACAGAACGGGCATGTTGACTTCACGATCTGGTCCTCAAACTACGGTGATGCCCAAGAAGGAAGCAACCTCTACGTCAAGGCATACATTCCTGATAATGACCAAGATAGAGGGGTTGTAGTGGATTCCATGGGGACATGGTCATCGTACTCGACCTACACAATAGGCGACGATGACCAAGAGGCGCCTGCGCTCACTGATGGCTATGCATCACCCACAAGTGCGGGCGACAGTGACAATCAACCAATAACACTCTATGCCACAGTCACAGATGAGAGCCCGATTGACATTGTGGAGTTCACATGGACTGCAGACGGGTCCACTTGGCATGGATACTATCCCGCCGATGGACACAATGGTAATGAGTACTACTATACTATTAGCTATAGTGAGTGGCTTGCTGAGATTACTAGCGATGGGCAGTCCCTGCACATTTCATTTGAGGTACATGCACGTGACAATGACAATAGCAAACTAGATGCATACCAGACCTTCAACTATATGTGTACCATCTATGACGATGATACATCTCCACCGACTGCTGTAGATTTTGGACCACCGTATGGACAGAGTTACTATGACGGATCCTATCAAGGCGGTAATATCATCCTCTGGGCAGTATTGGACGACCCGAGCGCAATCGACCACGATACGGTAACGCTCGTATATAGGACCACTACACAGCCTGACTGGGATGCTGTGATGAATGATCCTGGATGGGGGAATCAGTCGCTGAGCTGGACCACAAAGACAGCGGTCAGTGGTGGATACGGCAACAGATACAACTATACCTTTGTGATCACATCAAGCTTCGTGACAGCACATTGGTTGGAAACGGTCACTTGGAAGATACTCGGTGCTGATGCTGACATCCAGCCAACACCGTCAAACATCATCAATCCAATCTTGGATTCAGAGTTCACTATGATGGATGATGACCCGTATGGGCCAAGTGTTTTCTATCTCAGTGCCTATGGTGACTCCATCTCCTCCATCACAGAAGAATCAGCATGCAGTTTCTGGATAAAGGTGATGGACACTGGTTCCGGTGTAGACATACCCACATTTCACTACTACTATGGTGGAGAACTGTCAACATCTGCTGATATGACATTCTATAATGGCAGTACATTACCGGGTTCTTGGTCGTGGTGGAGCTACACCTATCTGGTCCCAGACGGCAGAGAGGGACAGCAGCTCCACTTCTACTTCAAGTGCTACGATGCAGACAACGATAGGTCAAATGATGCTGCATATAGCACATCGTCGTCATACACCATGACAGTGAACGACAACGACCTCAATGATCCTGTCATATCCAGTCAGTGGGCAGAGTCCACTACTAAATTCGATAACGAGACAGACTCGCTTGACTTTGAGGTGACGGTCACAGACCCAACGTCAGGGATTGCGTATGTGGAGATTGCGTTCTCGTGGAACGGAGGACAGGGATGGACATGGTACAATATGACAGGGCCCGGCGGAAATGGTGAGGGAGTCTGGTACTACAATATGTCATGGTCTGTCTGGATTGATCATGTTGATGGCGCACTTATGTGGAAAGTAACAGCACATGATGATGACTATAGCTCTCAGTCTCAGAATTGGGGGCCCGACCAAGGGTATGGCGTTGACATTCTTGACGATGACAATGATGCACCAGCTGTGATTGATTTTGGTCCACCGAATATGGCTACTAGAACAGATGGTGAGTATTGGGGAACAGATGTCACTATCTGGGTAATATTCAGTGACCCGAGTGGTATCGATTGGTCCGTTGGAGGAATCTGGTGGTGGGCTGGGTCACAGGGTGGTAGTCAGGAGAACCAGACATCATATATAGACAGCTATGAAAGCGTGGGCCCAAACCAATGGAAGGTCTACTTCACAATACCTGGCTCATGGATGAATGCACACTGGGGCGATTATGTCGCTTGGAAGGCATGGGCAAGGGACAATGATTGGGACAGTGGAAGAGTCGAGGATGAGGACAAGTCCACAATAAACATCATCACCGCGCCGATATGGGAATTCTTGCTTGTCGATGACGACACGATTGCACCGGAGGCCATTCGTCTAACCAGCGAAACACAACTGGTATCGGATCAGAGTCTCCAAGTCTGGTATAAGACAAATGACACGTCGGGCATCTACATGGCACAGCTCAACTTTCGATATGATGCAGGCAGCATCACTACTTGGACTAAGTATTGGGCTGACAGATACAACGGCTCCTATGGTGGCTGGGCGTGGTGGACATGGACCATCCCTGCACCTTCCGATGTCAATGAGCACAAGACCCTCCAGATCTGGTTCACCACTGTAGATGACGATAACGATAGAGCGGTCAGGTGGATGGACTGGGAGTCTCGGAATCTAGAGTGGCCCCCTAATACGTGGAACATCACGATTCTCGATGATGACACAGTTTCGCCAATCTATGTTGATGTCCACGACGTTGAATTGACAGATGGAGCAGGAGGTACCTATCTCTACATAGAGTGCTATGACCCCTACAAGAGTGGTATCGGTCAGGTGAAGGTGGATATCTCTGGAGCGAACTACACTGGTGCGTATTGCAATACCACGAACGGTCATGAGTACTGGAGAGTTCATCTCCTGCTCATACAAGGAGAATATACGGCAATTGTATATGTGGGCGATGGCGATGAGGGAGGAGCTCAGGATATTCTGTGGGATACTGATGGCATCCAGTTCACAGTCTGGGATGATGACTATATTGCGCCTTGTATCAATGTCTGGATCAGTGATCCTGTGGAGTACGATGAAGATGTTATCATCTACGCAAACATTACTGACCCCAGTGGTCTGCATGAAGTGGTTGTCTATTACTGGGTAGACGCAGGTGTGAAGAGCGCTGCAATGAACATGGTTCAGCAATACAATACAACAAGCTGGCTCTACGGATATACCATAAGTTCATCTTACACAAAATGGGGCTACCAAGTTGGTGCATATGTCTATGCCATGGACGATGATTGTGACTATGGCATCCTTGGTGATAGGTCATACGTGGAGAGTCCTCCAGTGTACTTTACAGTGGTAGACCTTGATTCTCCCGTGATTGAGAGTATCACAGGCCCAACTGGAAATGTGATGTACTATGACAACAATGAAGTGTATCTATCTGCGTATGAGCCAGAAGACGCGTCGCTTATATCGAG
>CAYPUO010000368.1:0-4158 GCA_964413775.1 uncultured archaeon | reverse complement strand
GTGGGAGTTCTTCGAACAGGTCTTCGAGCCTGAGGATCTGCACATCCTTGGGTTCCTTGTCACGTTCAAGGAAGACGATTGCCTCGCCCTTCTTCATCCCTGCGATATGCTCCATCTGCTCCTCAGAGCACAGTGCAAGTCCCGCGGCAATGCGGCGTTCCTGCTCCGCCGTGAGAGAGTGGATGATAGTACTCACAGGAAGCCTCAGCGACTCTGGGTCCATGGTGCTCGGCATCTGTTCCATGGTTATCAGTCCCAGGCCAGTTCCTTGAGGAGTGATGCAGTGGCGCCTATCCCCTCTGAGTTCTGCCCTTCATCTGTGAAGACCTTCGGGATGCCAGTGACGGCCCCTCCACAAAGATTCGATGTCTGAAGTTCAGTGGGTATGTCTTGCATGTACTTCGCACCGAACTCAGGGAGGTTGGACCTCACGGTGTCGAGCAAGACCATTGAACGTTGGTCTAGGGTTGCCTTATCCTTAGCCCATGTAGTGAACACAATGCTGAGGGAGTCCTGATTCGCGAGAAGCCTGAGTCCGACTGGGACCCCCGAGTGATTTGTATGCCTAAGGATGAGCTGGAACGCGCTCCTCTTGTCCAGTGTGCCACTGATGTATTCCTTAGGAACATGCTCTATCTCGACGCCAGCAACAATGCTTGGTGCTTGTCTTGCAAGCGGGATCAGTGTCCTGATGGGTACCGCTAGAGAAGGCGTTGCCTGGGTTGGTGATGTCACCTCTTCTCTTGTCTTGCTGTGGATGACATAGAGCCCAACAAGGACTACTGCGCTGACCGGTCCCATGAACGGTCCGAGGATGGTGCCCAATGCAACGAGCCCCGACGCAATGACCGTTACAGCAAGGGCTATACCAACCGCAGCTAGAGAGTAGAGCCAACCCCTCACGTGCTTTCCATAGAACAGGATACACCATCCCAGTAGGAGCATGAACGCACTGAACAGCAGGCATGCACTCAGCCACTCGCTCGGTAGGTTGGTCAGCATTGTAAGCAATACGATGATTATGCTGAGAGGGAGGAGTGTCAGCGTGACCACTGCGACGAATTTCAAGAACTTAATAGTGCCATTACCGGAAGACTCTGTTGTCATGTCATAACCCCTAGTCCTCACTAGTGGGGCTGAATTTGCTCTCGATTACTATAGGTCTTCTGCATGAACACAGTAATTCGTTATAGAATGATATTGATGGAATTGAGCAATAATAGCACCAATATATGATGAAATCGACTTGAATAACGCTGTATTCAGCACTCTGGATGTTCATTGGTCCTGGAATAGCACTCGATTTAGTTGTAATGTGCAACGGCTCATGCTCTGATTGCAGATTTCATAATTTGACTTGAAGAATTAGTCTGGGTCGCGTCGGTCAGTGCCATTTCTCCTATGGGTTCTAAATACGCTTGGTTATCTGCTGGGTATGATTCCCGCTCACAGATACACATTCGGAATTAAATCTTGATCTTGCGAAGTATCAGCATCACCTGTATCTCCACAAGACTCCGTTTTAAAAGATGTGCAGTATTCGTATGCTTCTCTGATGTCGTACGTGGTTCGCCGTAACAGAAGGCGTATAAGCGTGGTTGCGCAACGGAATTTCGCGCTTATGCGCATCGTGAAGGTGGCGGAAAACGCTAATTGGCATGAATAAGAAAAGATTAGTTAGATGTATCTATGCAACCATAATTGGGTTGCTTGTAATCAGCGTTGCTGTGCCTGCACTCGGGGGCAGCAGTAGCTTAATAACAGCAAATGCGGGAACGCCTAGTTCGGCAGTTCCCAATCAGAATGAAACTAGCAGTCTATTAAATCCAATGGGAAGCTCACATGATACTTCATTGCATGGAGCCACAACGAAGACCAATGAGTCTGGTACACAGATGTCCGAATCAAATGCAGAAGCTCGCCCGCGGAACATTTCATCAACCAGGCCCGAAACTAAGCTCTATCGAGACGAGAAAGGCCTTGTCTATGAGACGTGGTTCAATGGTCAGCTAGTATACACTGGTTATATTCCTACGGACACTCTGGCAAGTTGCTATGGTTCGATAGTGGCGGCCGAGAGTATGCTTCAGAGGTATCCGGAATACACTAAGACATGTTCCAATATATCCATTGATAATAGTCCTGTACTGTATACAGGGGAAAAGGCCTTCAGCAACCGGACACAATTCGAGCAACACCTGACTTTGGTGATCCCTACGTTGGAACTATAACGATAAGAACAGAGGACTTCGTAATCTCGGCCCCAGTAACCCAGATTTGTTCGGCATATGGCCTTGATGTGAAAATGACGCTAGCGTTTTCGACAGGAGCAGATAATGTGCTTAGTATTAATGGGGGACCTCTTTCGTATTCACAAGGAACGTCTCGGAACACGCAAGTGGATAAACACTATGAGGTCACTGGAGGTGACGCACGTACAATCTACTACAAATACGTCTACACATATTACTACGAGAAGGAATATCTGTTCCTTAGCGCTACCACGAAGATTTTCTTGGAGGACCAGGAATTCTGGTTGTGTACCGGCTTTGACGCTTCCAGCGGCCTGCCAGGCACTCCAATCCCCGCAGCTCGAGCTAAGGCATCACCTGATGACCGTCTTGATTTGACTGCTGCAGGAACCGGAGATGACTATGAAACTGTACATCTGTCTGCAATGGATTATAAAAGCTTCAAGTTTGACTTGTCTGCTGCCATTGTGGGAGAATGGGAGGATTTTGCGGCAGAGATTCCATTTGGAGTTAGCTCAACGTTGGGGCACTACCAGTCTGTGGACATTGTATACACAATCATCAACCTACTCAGCAAAACCTATGAGTGGTATATCTACAAGTGGGGCTCAAATGATGGCTCCAACGATGGATACGTGTGGACATTTGTGGATCCGAATGCGAATTCAGCCGGATGCCCATATGTTTCTAGCTGGAATGGCAACTCGTATGTCCATGACAACAACATCCTCCCTGCGGGCGAAACCAGCAATGGTAAGGATGTCACTGATAACTACGTCCTACAACAGCCCATCTACACTAGCTCTCTCGGTGACCCATATAGGATACAGGTGGAGGAGTTTGAGCATGAGCACAGCTGGATTGACTCCATAAGTATGCTCGTAGTGGACCATCCATATGGCACGAGTCTTGCCGTTTCACCAGATGGCCAGCTCTTGACTTTTACCGAACCCGCGAGCCCCACATCAGCAGTCGATAGCGGTGGACACAACCTCATGCAGAGTCTGGGATTCGTTGGTGACGGGTATTTCTACGGGCACTCGGGTGACTCTGTGATTGTTTCATTCCAGAGACCTGCAGACATGTCAAATCTGAAGCTGGTGCTGCGAGCTGACATGAAGTCACAAACCTCTATCGAGGTTCAGATTCCGTCTGCAGATGGATGGGCTAATTACTCCGGCATTCATCCTAGAGAACTTTGGGCATATGAGATTGTGGACCTGTCTACGGTCAGAGAAACTTGGACAGGCCAAATCACTGTACGCCTGCTCTGGACTTCAGAACACAAGCTCGACTTCGTCGGACTTGACACATCACCCAATGCACCTCTGGAAATCAGGTATGCTAGAATGACTAGCGCCATTGATAACCAGAACAACGACGTGATGATGAATCTGAAGAGGACAGACCAGTGTTATGCGCAACTGATTCCGGGGGCATTCATCGATATGACCTTCCAGCAGGTGCCGCATACGAGCCTTACACGTGACATTGTGATCCAAGCGGTTGGTCACTACGTGACTATCAATCACGATAGCGGCATTGCTGCCTCCACTAGTCACTGCAGCTGCCATCTCGATAGTATCGCCCCATCCATAGAGTTCTGCTGCAACATTGCGCAGCAGAGGGAGTTCAGCTAGAAAGCTTCGTTAGAAGGCAGAGGTGGTGATGTCAATGGTTTCGGTCTTCAACAGGAAAATGTGCTGGGTTAGCTTGGCTACGGTAGTGCTGATCCTGGCAGTTCCTGCGGTCCAATTTGCTGTTCCAGAGAGCCTGAACCCAGGTGATGGCAACACCACCTCGAGTCTTACTCCAGAGAGGAGTTACGGAACTGCATCCCTATTGCCCCTGCCAACATTTGATTTCCACCTGTATTTCAAAGACTCTGTATTGGGAGAGACATGGA
>CAYPUO010000367.1:0-4170 GCA_964413775.1 uncultured archaeon | reverse complement strand
GTCTACAGCGAGGTCGCCAAGAGGGTCCGCATAGTGTGCATCGTATCCTGCAGATACCGCAATAACATCCGGATTGAACCCCTCAATTGCCGGGACGACTATTCTAGAAAAGGCAGACTGGTATGACGAGTCTGGCGAGCCTTCGTACAGAGGGACATTGACATTAGTACCTGTCCCCTCACCATGTCCAATTTCTTTGAAATGTCCAAGTCCAAAGCTGGCATAGTTGTACTCATGGAGTGAAACGAACTGGACAGATGGATCATGATAGAAGATTTCCGCAGTCCCATTACCAAAGTGATCGTCAATATCTATGATAGATATGCGGTCTATATTCTCTTCTCTCAGGATATTCTTGACGGCAACTGCTACATTGTTGAAGAAGCAGAGCCCCATGGGAGATGAGGTAGTGGCGTGGTGTCCCGGAGGTCGAATGAGTGCAAAGGCATGGCGCATTGAACTGGAGAGTATCAATTCAGACGCCAAGAGAGCGCCTCCTAGAGCAGAGAGAGCACTTGAAAGGAGATTCTCACTGGCATATGCAGACTCTCCCAGCTGACCACTCCCGAGCTCAGACATGAGCTGGACAGAGTCGACAAGATAGGGAGAGTGGGCAAGTAGTGCATCCTCACACTCTGCGTGTGGTGTTTTCAGCATGAGAATGTCCTTTATGACGCCATTTTCCTGTAGATACTGAAGTGTGATCTTGAGTCGCTCAGGGGTTTCAAACCCTTCCATGTTAGGCTTTACGAATGGTGCGGTATGCTGGTCCAGCCCTGACTGCTCGACAAGAGTAATGGCCTCGTCTGATATCTCATTCACCTATCAGTCCGTAGTCGCTCTTCCTTATACTTTTTCACCGGATGGACTTACTAGCATTAGCATACAGGTTGGAGAGGAGAACTCCCTATTCACAATGCAAAACCTTTTAAATATCGGAAGCGATATCGGTATTGATGTCGCATGCGATATCAATGTAGTATCTTACAGATGCTCATCGCATGCTGCTATCCTGTAAAAAAGATAATTCAGAGGAAACAAAGATGTGTAATCGTGGAACCAATTTTCACTTTAGCCATGGCGGCCACGGTCCATGGAGGCGCCGAATGGCAATGGTACCTAAGGGATTTCTTAGGCACTATGTGCTGAAGCTCCTTGACGAGCGTCCGATGTCGGGTTCTGAGATCATTAGCACTATCTCGGAACGTACCGAGGAGCGATGGCAACCGAGTCCTGGGTCTGTGTATCCCTTGCTTTCTTGGCTTCGTGATTCAGGCTATACCGAGGAAGACCCGGATACAGAGGCTGGCATAAAACGATACAGACTAACAGAGTCTGGAAAACAGCTACTGGAGGAACATGAACAGAGACACCCTAATTTTGATGAGCGTGTCCAGGGATTTGGGCTGCCTCCAGGATTCCCAAAGGACATACCTGAGGGTGCCCGTGAGCTGTTCAAAAGTGTTGGAGAAATCCGTAGAGCAAGCTGGAAGCTGTTCAAACGCCTTAGAACAGATTACTCGGATGAGCTAGTGAACGAGGCGAAGACTGTTGTTGACGAGTTTGTCGCAAAAGTCAATGAACTTGCCGACAAGAAGGCACTCTAGAGGGACTGCTGCTCTCAATTAGTACATTGAAATAATGAGGAGGTCTATCAACCTTCTCATACAATCTCTTTCTGTCAATCAGACTGCAACTGGTCATCATCTAACTCAGATGACTCGCCAGACTGGATCATGTGATTAGGGAGGACTTTCAATACCTGATATCCGAGCGTGACCATCATAATCACAGACAGCAGCACTTTGATAGGAGTAATGATGCCTGCCGCAAGCCAGAGCAGTTGGAGGTCACTGGGTGTGAATCCATAGAAGATCCAGTAGAGCTGTCCTGGCACAAATAGGAACACCCTTGTAAGAATATCGGCTTCGAGACCAATGACCGTACAGAATATGAGCAGAATCAGCTCTCTCTTGGGATTCGTCACATCCCACCAGTTCTTACTAGCAAGCAACGAGAATACCAAGAGGAGTCCGTATGCAAACAGAGTGTCCCAAATACCCCAGAGAGGTAGTATCCAAGTAACAGGATAAATGAAATACCCACCAAGAAGTAGTGAATAGAAGCCAAGTGCTGGTTTCCACCTGTTCTGATACACGAGTCCTGCTATTGCAGCTCCCACTGGCGCCCCAATCATGAAGAATAGCTCGGATACATCTCTAAAGAACACAATGTGCCCCACTAAGCTACCCATGCCGACGGCAAAGAAGCCCCCCACAGGCCCAAGGAGCACTCCAATAAGCGGACTAAGCAGAAAGATCCAGGAATCCCATATTCCACTATAGAATCCTTCGAACATGGGGATTACATCAAGAACGGCTATCATTGCAGCAAAGACTGCCGTGAATGCTACAAAGTGGCTCTTGCTGGTTTCAATAGGGAGGGTCATTGGACTTGAGGTTCGACAATGTCACCTTATACCATTACCGGAACAGCATTGCCGAGAAAGAGATGGCTCCAGACTGGAGAGATTATTCGCGGCGAAAACGACCAAATCATAGGTGTAATATACGCTCGCATGTCCGACAGCACAGGTTGAACTATGAGCGCAAAAGCTAGCACTGGCAAGAGAGTGACTGGTGTAGTTATCTCAGCGGTCCTCTTCGTCGCACTGACTCTCATTGACATGTTCTATTTTCCTGGAATTGAAACCAGCTTTGGATACCCGACATATGAACTGATTGCCTACGGTTCATGGGTGGTAGTTTTATTGCTCATTCTAGGGATACTGGCAGGTACCGGGAATATTCCGGAGCGCAAGCCAAGGGCTGGCGAGGAGTAGTCGCACTGCTCAAGAGAGCACTTCTATGATACCACCAAGTAGTTCATCGCCCTAGAAGAGATGTACCTTGTCAAAGAATGAAGAAGTCTGTCTTGTTACAGGAGCCAATTCTGGTATCGGAAGAGAAACTACGCTAGGTCTAGCGCGACTGGGCGGAACCATTGTCATGCTTGCTAGAAATTTGGAGAGGGGTGAGGAGGCAAAGGATTATGTCGTTAGGGAGTCTGGCAACTCTCACATTGACTTGATGATCTGTGACCTTTCTGTCAGGAATGAGATAGAGCACTTTTCATCTGAGTTCACTCAGAATTACCCCCGGCTGGATGTCCTTGTGAATAATGCAGGGGCTGTCTTCTCAAGGAGACAACTCACACAAGATGGGTTTGAGAATACGCTTGCTGTAAACTATCTTGCGCCATTTCTATTGACAAACAGGCTTCTCCCGCTCCTGAGAAAAAGTGCTCCATCAAGAGTCGTGAACTTGACATCTGGACTGCACTCGCGGGGCAGAGTAGACTTGGATGACCTGCAGAGCGAGAAACACTACAAGAGCATGGATGTCTACCAGAACTCCAAGCTTATGGTCTTGCTCTTCACCTACAGACTGGCTAGAGAGCTTGAGGGCACCGGAGTGACAGTCAATGCAGTTTCACCAGGCTTCGTTGCTACCAATCTGGGACGTAACTCTGGTAGTCGCACGTCAAGGCTAATGTTTGGAATAATGCGACCATTTCAGCTAAGTCCCATGAAAGGCGCAGAGACATCAATTTATGTTGCGTCTTCTCCAGAAGTAGAAGGTGTAACGGGAAAACATTTCGCCAAGAGCCAGCAGAAGGAGTCTGCTGCCATATCTCATGACAAGGCCTTGCAGGATGCACTATGGACAAAGACAGTATATATGCTCAATCTGTGAGATGTATCGAATCTGCATGAGGCGGAGGAATTTTAAGGAAACTCACCCATTATTAACTATAGTTCATATGAGGTCTTCGTATGTGTAAAGTCGAGGAGTCAATAGTCCACGCGACATTGGTCAGAGCCAGACCTGAAGTAGTGTACGACGCAATGACGACTGCAGAAGCCCTAGACGAATGGTTTACCGAAGGTGCTGAAGTCAACCGAAAAGAAGGCGGACATATCAAGTTCAGGTGGAAAGACTGGGGAGCAGATAAGTCGACATCTGAGGATGGAGGTCCGATTATTGTAGCTGAGCGGCCTAGACGTTTTTCCTTCAAGTGGTTCCCTGCTGGGGATACGTACAGTACTACAGTTGAAATGGACTTCGAGCCTACCGACGAGGGAACAATCATACGCCTCAAGGAGTGCGG
>CAYPUO010000366.1:0-4173 GCA_964413775.1 uncultured archaeon | reverse complement strand
CTCCTCACTCCGTGGGGGAGGACTCGGCTGCTATTGGAACCGAATCTGACGAGATCGTGCTCCTAACGACTGATGCTATAGTGGAGGATCTGTGTCTTCATCATCCTAAGGCAGCTGGATTCAATGTGATCCTAGCAAATGTGATGGACATATATGCTGCTGGTGGTCACCCGACATCCTTTGCAGTTGCTCTCTCATATGATGATGAAGGAATTGGAGATGAGATCCTTGAAGGACTCATTGAGGGGTCGCATACATTTCAAGTGCCAGTAGTGAGGGGCCATACCAACCCACATTCAAGCTCTACCTACATAGTTGGCTCGGCAACCGGGACCGTGAAACGGAAGAACCTTCTAACATCTGGCGGCGCATTGGAGGGCGACAGTCTTCTTCTCATTTTCGACCCAACTGGAAGGAGAGGGTCGAGCTATCGGCTCGGCTGGGACACGGTCACAGATAGAGACCCCGAATCAGTGGTTGCAAGACTGAATGTGATGACTCATCTTGCAGAAATGGGGCTCTTGAATGCATCAAAGGATGTGTCTGTTGCTGGGCTGGTTGGGACGGCCAGCATGCTGGTCGAGTACTCTGGCATGGGGGGAACCATAGATCTTGACTCTGTGGACGCAATACGACCGCGCTCCATAAGTCTGGCGGATTGGATTAGGATGTTTATTTCTCTGGGCTTTCTGGTTGCTGCGCCCGCCGAGAACACTGAGGAGATAGCACGTGTTGCCAAACGGCACGACATGACCGTTGCGAAGGTCGGTGTTGTTGACTCCAGCGGTGCACTCATCCTGAAGAAAGGTGGAAAAGAGGAGACCCTTTTCGACTTCAATAGCGGTCCAATCATCACTCCCAAGAATCATGAGAGCTGAAGCCTGGCGTCGTTATAGTTAAATGACCTCTTTCCACGGATATGAGTGAAGTGTGCACGTTGGAACGGTCGAAGGAAAAAATCTGCAGTATTGTTGGATGTACGAAGGAGCATAAGAGGTCTTTTGCATCTCAACGGATAACCCCGAGCATCGCCGCTACTGGTCTTAGGGTCAAGGACGCTCGTAAGAGAAGAGTCTATCTATGTGACGAGCATTGGAAGAGAGTCAAGAAGGAATTCAAGAAGGATACTAAGCCAGAACGCATGAGATGGGGTCACTAGGTTTTTCCATCCGCGTTCCTTCATCATGCACTGCTTCCAGATACTGTTGGATGGCGTCACGAATGCCAAAGAGTGATAATGATTCCTTCCCTGTGCTCACACCGAATTACAAGTTCTGGCTTGAGCATAGGGGGAAATACGTGTTTGGACCGGGTGCATACGCACTCCTAATGAGCATCCAGAAAAACGGCTCAATAGCTCAGGCCGCCAAGGAGCAAAAGATGTCCTATCGATATGCCTGGGGAGTCATACGTAAGATTGAGCGTGTGCTGAATGCTAACCTCATTGAGTCGTTTAAGGGAGGCCATAAGGGCGGGGGAGGCGCCAGAGTGACAGAATATGGTCGCTCTCTCATGGACTTGTATTCTCGTGTGAGTGCTGCATTTGCCAAGTCAATAGAGTCCTTGGACTGAGCTTACAGGACTCGTAGGACAATAGCCTTGTTTGGACAGTGGCTCTTGCACTCCAAACACAAGATGCAGTCAGCTGATGTCACCCGCTGATATGGATACCGTCGAATCCTAATGTTCATCGGGCACACAACCTCGCATGTATTGCATACGTCAGGTGTGCATCGGGCGGGATTTCGGCCAATGCCGATCAGCGAATCTCTGGAGAATACACCATAAAACCATCCTGCGGGACAGAGCCATCTGCAGAACCATCGGGGGAACCAGAGGGAAACAATCAGTATCAATACAACAAAGGCCAGTTGAAGCCACGCAGCAACGGGCCATGTGCTAAGATACCATAGCGTATCAAGGCTGACCGGCCAGCTCTGGGCAGGCAAGACTACAAATATGATGTACGCAGGATTGAATGGATCGAACGCTGCATCGGCGAAGATATTGAGCGCATTCCTGACGGCATCGGAAGTTCCTAACACTACACTAACCCCCACCCATGCCGCTAAGAACAGTGCGATGAAGAAGATGTATGCTTTCATCCTTCTGAGCTCTTTCTCAGTGCCTGGAGCCGGACGTATCTTTTCCCTAGTGATCAACGTAGCAAAGTCTTGAATTGTTCCAATTGGACAGACCCAGCCGCAACCACTGCGTCCAAGGACTACAAGAATTATCAGCATTGCGCCAAGTGTGAAGAACGGAAATATCCCACTGGTGAGTTCACGTTGCATGACATCAAACGTGCCGCCGATGACTCCGAAGTGCGCTTCCAGTGGTGCCAGTATTGGTAGTGTTGGTAAGGCATCTCTAAAGCTTAGCCAGAATTGGGTGATTGCATCCTGGCCCCACCAGGCTGTGAAGATGTATGCATTGATGCCCAATAGGAAGATAATCTGAACTACTCTTCTAAGCATTCTCAGATTCAGGATCAAACCCAACGGATTCGAGCGTTTCTTGGTCTTCTTTTCCTCTTTCTTAGGCTCTTCCGCTTCGGTTTCATCCGATGCCGTGGACTGCTCCTCGTCCGGTTCCGTTGTTTCTGACCTTTCGGCATCCTCTGCCATGATATTCAGTCCTCGCCTTCGGCGTGCTGCGAGCCGGAAAACTGAGTCAGCATTAAAAACATTGTGCTGGACAGGCATCTGTACTAGGTCGTGGCAGCGAGAAACTCTATATCGATGGTATTTCCATCAAGCGTGATTACCAGCGTGTAGTCGCCTGGTGATGTTGGTTCAGAGATGTTGACTGAGTGGAGGTAGGACTCAGACCATGTCCCCACTTGGTTGCTATCCTTGACGAATGA
This sequence comes from uncultured archaeon, assembly GCA_964413775.1. Taxonomy (GTDB): domain Archaea; phylum Asgardarchaeota; class Thorarchaeia; order Thorarchaeales; family Thorarchaeaceae; genus MP5-2226. The sequence continues at coordinate 1,307 of CAYPUO010000366.1, read as the reverse complement.
AACTACTAGCGTATTGCCTGCCGAAGACATCTCAATGTAACTCGGGACTGTTACCTGCGCGCTTATACTCGCCTCAAGTCCCTGGTCCACTCGTGCAGTGTAGTTGTGTAGTCTGTCTGCGAACGCATGCGCCGTTTCTAGTTGAGATGCGCCGGTCAGTGTATCCATGGTATAGATGAGGACTGGAACGCCAACCATGACTACCATACTCAAGCCTATTGCAATCAGTAGTAACTTCTCAAGAGAGCGGGATACCATATGCCCCAGTTGTACACTGCCCCCAATAAAGTACTCTGGTCTCTAAGACGATGTGCGAAGGCTTTAACATTATCTCCAGACATGATTACTGAGGACAACATGAGTGAACCAATCCCCCTACACATCGGACTGATGGGCCATATAGACCATGGTAAGACAGAACTAGCTAGGGCTCTTAGCGAAAAGGTCTCAACTGCGGGCCTAGACAAGCACCCTCAGTCCAAGGAACGGGGCATCACTATTGATCTGGGCTTCACCATGTTCCGGCTCAATGAGTACATTGTCACCCTCGTTGATTCCCCCGGTCATGCTGATCTAATCAGGAGTGTGGTGGCAGGAGCAAGCATCATTGATGCCGCGATTCTGGTAGTAGCAGCTGATGAGGGCCCTAAGATTCAGACAGGTGAGCATATTATTGTGCTCTCATCACTGGGGATTGATACTGTAGTCGTTGCCATTACTAAATGCGACCTAGTGGGCGAAGAGCGCTTGGTAGAGCTTGAGGCAAAGGTAGAATCGATTATGTCGTCCTCTGGGCTCTCGAATTACGAGATTGTACGGGTATCTGCGCTTACAGGCTATGGCATTGACTCACTACGTGCTACTCTCTACAGGTTGGTTAAGCCGAAGGAGCGCGACCGAGATGGCCGGTTCTTGTTGCCAATCGACCATGCCTTCCCAAAGAAGGGGCATGGTACGGTGGTGACTGGAACAATACTTCGCGGCAGAATAGCCGTCGATGATATGGTTGCTGTCGTACCTCTTGGAACAAGTGTCCGTGTTAGGTCTATCCAAGTCTTCGGAGAGGAGCGTCAGAAAGCATCTGCTGGTGATCGTGTCGGCATGAATGTCCCAGACCTTGACAGCCGCAACATCACTCGAGGGGACTATCTCTGCCAAGGTGCATCTCTGACAGTTGCAGACTGTGCCTTATGCAAGCTCACTCTGAACTCCCTCTATAAGGGGAGGATTACGAAGAAGATGGTTCTGAGCGCAACCGTGGGGATGCCAAGCATTACCTCAGAGATTGTCCCCTATGACGTGGAAGC
>CAYPUO010000365.1:0-4186 GCA_964413775.1 uncultured archaeon | reverse complement strand
GTATACATTCGGTCAGCCTCGCTTTGATTTCCGAATCATTTGGTTTTAGTAGTTTTCCTTTTCAGATTCACCAGTCGTCCTCAGGGATCTCGTGCTCATGGTCATCCTCTTCCTCCGTACCAGTGAATGAAACTCCTGAACGGATTGGACTGAACTCTCTCAGCCTTTCGACTCCAGGCACTAGCGCATCAATGAACTCATTAATTTGCTCTTTCGTGTTGTTCCGACAGAATGACACTCTGAGAGACCCGTGAGATATCTCGGGCGGGAGTCCGATGGCTTTTAGGACATGGCTACCCTGTAGCGTCTTTGAGGAGCATGCTGACCCTGTAGCAACAGAAAAGCCGGCCATGTCAAGCTGGACAAGCATTGACTCTCCCTCAATGAACTTGACTATCATGCTATGCAGTCCTGGCACACGCTTTTCAGGATGTCCTGTGAATACGATATCACCCAAACGTTTCTCCAGTTTTTCTCTGAGATAGAGCCGTAAGTCTTCTATGTGTGCTACATCCTCAGGCTGCCAGATTTCAACCGCCTTTGCGAAACCAGCTATTGCAGGGACGTTTTCCACGCCTGGCCTAAGTCTTCGTTCTTCATCGCCGCCCTCATGAAGACGGTCAATCCTGGTCCCCCTTCTGATGTAGAGTGCACCGATTCCCTTTGGTCCGTGTATATGATGGGCATCAATGGTGATGAGGTCGACCATCGTCTTCTCTGTGTCGATTGGCACTTTCATGTACGTCTGGGTAGCATCAGTATGAAAGAGGGCTCCTGCCTCTTTGGTAATCTTTGCAATCTCATCGATTGGCTGCAGTGTCCCAATCTCGCCATTCCCGTGCTGAATCGAGACCAAGACCGTATCCTGTCTGATTGAGTTCTTCAGCTGTTGGAGATCAATTAGTCCCTGGTCGTCAACATCGAGATAGGTGATCTCATATCCTGCGCTTGCAAGTCGTGCACATGACTTGAGGACTGACTGCACTTCTATCTTCGTTGTGATGATGTGCTGTCCACTAGCCTTGTTTGCTCGCGCAACTCCTCGCGTAGCAAGATTGTTTGATTCTGTTTCGTCTGAGGTGAATATGATTGTCCTGGGGTCTGCATTCAACGAGTCTGCAATCACCTTTCTGGCCTTCTCAAGGCCTGTCATCGCACCAATGTCTTGAGCGTGACCCAGTTCAAGCCCTGCTGTTCCATACCACTCTCTGAAGTAGGGTAACATGGCTTCAATTACTCTCTCATCCACCTGCGTGGAGTTAGCATTGTCGAAGTAAGGCATCTCTGTCAGTCCTTGCAAGCATTGCATTCATCATCAACGTGCTCGCAGTACTCTCTATGCACATCACACATTGTGCCAGCATCTCGAAGGATCTCAATAAGCCGATTGATTTCCCGCGTCATGATTTCATAGACATGCTCTCCCTCATTACGGTCTTCCCATGAAGCTATTAGGACATCTGCAGATTTTTTAATCTCAGGACGTATCTTATCAGGAATCTTGACTTGGTCTCCGCGGGAGCGTTTTGACTTGCTAAGTTTGTATTGCGTGACTGCTGGCTCGGTTACTCCTAGCATCTGGGCTATCTGCTTCTGGGGTATTCCCATTTCAATCATTGTTCGTGTCAGTTCTCTTCTGATTGCGGGCAGGATGTACCATACCTCTACTTCTTGCGGCATAAGCCACGTTCTTCTTTTCCTGCTCTTTCCTGATCCAGTTTCTGACACTATGTATCCCTCAGCGGAATTTACTATGGTTTACTATTCATCATTGTTAAGAATAGGATATAAGCATGACGGCTCGGCCACGAGACAACTATCCGTGTAGCACAGATAATGAGATAGCAAGGCCATCCCCTAGGTGTGCCACCTTCTAGCTAGAATGCAGAGCTCAGTCCATGCGTCAACGCAATCGGGATTCATCTTGACTAGTCTATACACATCTTCTGCTTCTCTGAGCTCGCCTTTTTCTCTGCTCGACCTAGCTGAGGAAAGGAACTCTTGCCATGTTTCATTGTTCTCATGACGTTCATCTGGTACTGGTTCTTTCCCTGAATCCCCTAGAGCGCCCACTTCGTGCCACCACACTCTTCCTGCGTTCGATTTGCAGTGAAACCTAATGAGCCTTCTGCAATATTAGTGGAGCGCACCTCTGTTGGTAAGAGATAAATGCTTGAATGCTAGGTCTACAGTCTAAGGTGTGGCTAGATGAAGGTGATGGTTACTGGTGCGACCGGCTTCATTGGGCGCAGAGTGACATCTCAATTGGTGCAAGAGGGTCACTCAGTAACTGCCTTAGCACGATCTACAAGCAATACTGCAGGGCTTACTGAAGGCGTTCAAGTCAGAGAGGGTGACGTGCTGGATCCAGAATCTCTCGAACGGGCCATCGGCGACACTGAGGTCGTCATTCATCTGGCTGCTTACTTTGATTTCTACCCGTCAGATGTTGATCTGCTCTATCAGGTCAATGTTGAAGGAACCAAGAACGTGATGAATGCCTGTGTCGGCACAGGTGTTGAGCGGTTCGTATATTGTTCAACAACCGAGGTTATCGGGCCGGTGCGTTTTCCTCCAGGCAATGAGGACACTGAGCTATTACCACAGTTTGATTATTCGAAGAGCAAGGTAATGGCGGAGAAGGCAATCCGCGATATCACGAAGGATACGGACCTTTCGCACATCATTCTGAGACCAACAGGCGTTATGGGTGAAGGAGATACGTATACGGCATTCGAATTCATTGAGGCACTGAACGAGGGTGCTGTTCCTGTCCTTCCAGGCAATGGGGAGAAGCATATAATGTACGCTTATGTTGGTGACGTAGCAACCGCTTTTGCAGCCGCAGTGAAGTCCAATGCTGCCATCAATAATACCATAATCGTCTGCCCAGATGCTGCAATGACATACAGCGAGTTGATCTCGTACATATGCGACAAACTTGGTGTCAGCGCACCTACGCGGCGGGTTCCAACCAGCATGGCGAAGCTTGGGATTGGTCTTCTGAGTCCAATTAAGAATAGACGCAAGACAACTTTCCTCTGGCATGTGCAGACGATTCAAAGCATGGATGAGGACAGGTGGTATTCAAACGAGAAGGCCAAGCGGTTACTAGGTTGGTCCCCAAAGCTCTCGATGCAAGAGGGATTAGACAAACAGATTGACTGGGCTTGGGAAAAGGGATTGCTAGAAAGGAAGATGTGAGTCTATGGACCCTCTGTTAGGCTTTGTACTGATAATAATGCCAATCATCATAGCCGTAATCATGCTCATCGTACTCCATAGGGCAGCTGATACAACAGGAGTTGTTGTATGGTTAGTAACGATGTTGATAGCTGTCTATGCGTTTCAGACTGATCTTGGTGTGGCACTTGTTGCCAGCGCTGCTGGAATCGTCAGGTCGTTTCCGATATCACTGATGGTTGCCACTTCAATCTTAATGATGACTTACATGGAGGAAACAGGCGCCCTGCATAGGCTTATTGTCTTCTTCAAGACACTTGGCGGCGGGAGCAGACCGATGCAGATTATGTTGATCAGTCTTGGCCTGGGTCTATTTCTGGTAGGAATAGGTGCAACCCCGGTTTCTATGCTCCCTCCAGTAATGCTTGCGCTGGGCTTCTCGCCTCTTGTTGCTGTAGCGCTACCATCCATCGGATATGACCCATTGACGACATTCGCCCTACTGGGTGTGCCCGTGGAAGTCTTTGCCAGTTCCTACGCCGCTGCTTCCGGAAATCCTATTGCGCTTTGGTTTGCTGGCTCTGTGTTTGCAGCATTCATGCCTGTTGTTTCCGTCGGGATTGCTGTTTCAATGCTTTGGATTGCTGGCGGCAAGAAGCTCCTGCTAAACAGGGAAGGTCTCTTTCTTGCAGTCATTGCAGGGCTCACTGCTGGAGTCACTGCTATTATCTGCAATCTAGAGGTTGTGAATCTGACGAGGCTTACTGATGTCTTTGCTGGTGCTGCAGTTCTATGCGTCCTGTATATCTACAACAAGGTTACGAAGAAGCCTTTTGTTGATCGAGAGCAGTTGAGCGAAGATGACCTCAATGTCGAGAAGGGTATGAATCTTCGACGCGCAAGCATCCCATGGCTTATCCTAGTTGTACTCTCATTGCTTACAACTCTCGTGGAACCTATCAAAGATCTGTTGGCAGTGCAGCTGGACTACGTAGTCCACTTC
>CAYPUO010000364.1:0-4188 GCA_964413775.1 uncultured archaeon | reverse complement strand
CAGAGGAAGAGATAGCCACACTGAGATCATTCTGCTCTGAACACGGTTGGAAGATGGAGGTGTCAGAGGTCTTTACTAAGGGTAGTGAAGGCGGGAAGGATGTGGCGAAGGCAGTCATTGATACCATCACTACAAGCAAGCATACACCCATCAAGTACACGTATGATCTAAAGGACAAGTTACAGGACAAGGTCTACAAGGTGGCAACGCAGATCTATGGGTCTGTGGATGTGGACTATGCATCCGGAGCGAAAGGAATCATCAGATCGCTTGAAAAGAGGGGATACGGCAATCTCCCAATCTGCGTAGCGAAGACGCAGTTTAGCCTATCGGACAATAGAGGTCTGCGAGGTCGTCCTGAAGGTGACCGGGCTGAGGTCATGGGGGCCTCCGTCAACAGTGGTGCAGGCTTCGTCGTTATATATATGGGCGACGTAAATCTGATGCCCGGGCTTCCAGAAGTTCCCGCTGCCGAGGGCATGGATGTTGATGATGAAGGCAACATCAGCGGCGTTTTCTAGGAGGGCTATAGCGTGAGCGAAGACGAGCCAAAGCCTATCTGCGATGACCATGTGCTTAAGGGGAAACGACTAGCCCATCGTGTAAGGACTGAGGTTGCCAAAGAGGTCGCTGAGTTGACTTCCAAGTATGGCATCTCGCCCAAGCTTGTAACAGTGATTGTCGGAGATGATCCTGGCTCGCAGATGTACGTCAATATGAAGCGAAAGGCGTGCGAAAAGGCAGGTATACTCTCAGACCACCATGGTCTACCAGAGTCCACTAGTCAGGACGAGCTGCTTGAGCTCCTGAAAAAGCTCAATAATGACAAGAGTGTTCATGGCATACTTGTGCAACTGCCCTTACCGAAGCATATCGACGAGAAGACGATTATCGGGGCGATGAATCCTCTCAAGGACGTTGATGGCTTCTCACCGGTGAATACCTATCGCCTCTTCTATGGAGGAGAGAAACTCAGCGCTGCGACACCTCACGGAATTGTCACGATGCTTGATGCGATTGGATGGAATGATCTATCTGGAAAGCATGCTGTTATTGTCAACCGGTCGAATATTGTCGGTAAACCACTCATCATGCTTCTTCTCAATCGGAATGCTACCGTGACGGTCTGCCACTCACGGACTGCAGACCTCGGCTCATATACGAGAGCGGCTGATGTCCTTGTGACTGCAATTGGCAGACGGAAGTCGGAGGATGACCCCTTCTACGTATCATCAGACATGGTCAAGGAAGGAGCAGTCGTGATTGACGTTTCTACGCCCCATGGTGATGTTGACTTTGATGCAGTAAAGGACAAGGTTGCCTGCATCACTCCTGTTCCTGGAGGGGTCGGCCCGATGACTATCGCTATGCTTCTTAGGAACGTTATTGACGCCTACACCGCCCAGGTTTCTGCCGATTAACCATGGTGCTGCTTGGTTTCTATCTCATTCAGCCTGTTTGCCACCGGATGCAAAACCAAAATAGGCAAAGTGCCAATGTCAGAGAAACAGCTCATTTGAAAGGTGTTGAACGCTTTGGTACTAATGAATGGCGCAGAGTACATCGAGAGCCTCAAGAAACGAGGCCCCCTGAAGGTCTATCTCCTCGGTGAGGAGGTCAAGGATGTGGTCAACCATCCAATAATTCGAGCATCCATCAATTCGGTTGCTCTCACATATGACTTAGCACATGATCCCGAATACCGTGACCTCCTGACAGCAAAGTCTTCATTGACAGGGAACACAATCAATCGTTTCTGCCACCTACATCAGAGCACAGAGGACCTCCAAGACAAGGTGAAGATGCAGAGAGTCCTAGGCCAGAAGTGTGGTACCTGTTTCCAGCGCTGTGTCGGTATGGACGCTTTGAATGCAGTGTTTCTGACCACCTATGAGATTGATGCCAAGTATGGCACGGACTATCATGAGAGGTTCAAAGAATATGTCAAGAAGGCCGAGGAAGAGGACTGGGTGATTGATGGATGTATGACAGACCCGAAGGGCGACAGGGGCAAACGTCCATCCGAGCAGCGAGATCCCGACGTCTATGTGCATGTAGTGGAGCAACGAGATGATGGTGTTGTGGTCCGCGGTGCAAAGGCACATCAGACTGGAGCTGTGAACTCACACGAGCATCTCATTATGCCAACGCTCGCCATGAGGAATGAGGACAAGCCGTACACAATTTGCTGTGCCATTCCTGCTGATGCAGAGGGTATCACATACTATTATGGTCGGCAGTCTTGCGATCTCCGTAGACTGGACGAGAGTTGTTCAGGTGATGTCGACTGCGGAAATCCAAGTTTTGGTGGACAGGAATGTCTGGTTGTCTTTGACGATGTGTTTGTGCCAAATGAGCGCATCTTCATGAACGGTGAGACTGACTTCTCCGGACGGCTGGTTGATACATTCGCAGCATACCACAGACAGAGCTACGGTGGCTGCAAGGTTGGCGTTGGTGATGTATTGGTTGGAGCTGCTGCAAGCATCGCAGAGTATAATGGAGTGGCAAATGCCTCTCACATCAAGGACAAGATTACTGAGATGGTACACCTCAATGAAACCCTGTACTCGTGTGGCATAGCGTGTTCTGCTGCGGGGAGCAAGACTCCTGCAGGGAACTTCGTTGTCGACATTCTCTTGGCCAATATTTGCAAGCAGAATGTTACACGATTTCCGTATGAGATAGCACGTATCCTTCAGGACATCGCTGGCGGTCTCTTTGTAACCTGCCCGAGCGCCAAAGAAATGGATAATCCAGAGACCCGACATGTCATTGAGAAGTATCTCTCCGGTGCAGAGGGCGTTGAAACCGAAGACAGGATTAAGATGATGCGGCTAATTGAGAACCTGACCCTTGGCCGGGCAGCGGTTGGGTATCTGGCTGAATCAATGCACGGAGCCGGCTCTCCCCAAGCACAGCGTATCATGATAAATCGCATGTCAAAGATTGATGAAAAGAAGAAGCTTGCGAAGGAGCTCGCTCATATTTCGGAATAACCGAACGAACTAATCGGTTTTGGGGCTTAAAGCAAACGCTTTTCAATATGGACGCTTCGAACGCAACTCGGTGGGTCTCTTGAAGATTATTGAGTGTGTGCCCAACTTCTCAGAAGGACGGAGAAAAGATGTCATTGATGCCCTAACTGAGGCCATAAAGAGCGTCGAGGGTATTCGACTGCTTGATGTTGAGTTTGATTCTGACCACAACCGCTCTGTATTCACATTTATTGGTGAGCCTCAGAAGGTGAAGGAGGCTGCTCTGAAGGCCGCAGAACTTGCTGTCCAGAAGATTGACCTGACAAAACACAAAGGGCGTCATCCTAGAATGGGCGCTGTTGACGTTGTCCCGTTCGTTCCCCTGCATGGTGCGACCATCGGCGAGTGCATCGAGCTCTCACAGCAGTTTGCAGAGGAATTCTCCAAGAAATGCAATGTGCCAGTCTACCTATACGCGAAGTCTGCAACTCGCCCTGAAAGAGCCGAGCTGCCCAATATTAGAGAAGGCGAGTTTGAAGGGCTTAGGGAGAAGATTGGTACAGACCCTGCCAAGGACCCTGACTTCGGTCCAAACAAGATTCATCCAACTGCGGGTTGTACTGCAACAGGTGCACGCAACTTTCTGATTGCCATCAATTTCAACCTGAGCACAACTGACGTAAAGGTCGCGAAGGTGTGTGCAGATGCAGTCAGGGCGACAACAGGGGGTTTTGTCAATGTCCAGGGCATTGGCCTTGAACTGCCGGACAAGAACTGTGCACAGGTCTCGTGTAACCTGACACATCCAAAGAAGACAAAGATCCATCAGGTACTTGAAGTTGTCAAGAATGAAGCAAGACGGTTTGGCGCAACCGTGATTGAAACCGAGATTGTCGGTATGGTGCCGCTCTTCGCACTCATGGATGCTCTCAAGTACTATCTACAGCCTGAGAAGTTAGATGAGAGCATGATCCTCGACCTGTATTACTTAGGTGGTGCGCAGGACCCAACAAAGAAGACATTCACCGAGATGTCACTGGTTGACTTTGGCAATGCAATCCGTAAGGCGAGGGCCACTCCTGGCGGTGGTAGCGTAGCTGCTGCAATGGGGTCGTTTGGTGCAGGACTTGTCTGTATGGTGACAGGCCTCTCGTTATCAGGCCGCAAATTTGCTGCATTGGGGGCCGGTTATGAACTGACTCCGTTGATG
>CAYPUO010000363.1:0-4195 GCA_964413775.1 uncultured archaeon | reverse complement strand
CAATAAAGCTCACACGCAAAGCTGCAGAGTTTGGTGCTGACGCGGCTCTTGTTGTTTCTCCTTACTTTCTGAAGCCTTCAAACAAAGAGATTTTCGAGCACTTTGAGCGTGTGGCAAGGGGCACCGACCTGCCAATTTTCGTCTACAATATCCCACAAGTCACTGGGGTGCCAATCCACTGGACTGTTGTCGATGGTATTAGAGAAATCGATGGCATTGTTGGTCTTAAGGATTCAAGCGGCGACCTTGTGAATCTGACCACGATTCTTGTCCGGAGACCTGATGACTTTCAAGTTGTAGTAGGGCATGATGAAGTAGCTCTTCCTGCATTAGCTAGTGGTTGTGACGGGGCAGTCTTGGCGAGTGCAAATGTCTTCCCTGGTCGTTACATCAAGATGGAGGCCGCTCTTGCAAATGGCCATTTGAAAGAGGCCATGCTCATCCAGAGAAGCATCCAGAAGACTGTGAGGATTATAGTGAATAAGGGCGGTGGCCTAGCAGTAAAAGCAGCGCTCAATATGATGGGTATTCCAGTAGGGCCAGCAAGGCGTCCGCTACTTGAAGGAGATTCTCTGTCCTATGAGGACGTTGATGAGCTCCGTACTTGCCTTGAGGACCTCCAGCTGATCCCAAGAGGCTCTGTGACCTTTAAGATGGGAGATAGGTCGGTTGTTGCTGGGTCCTATCCTAAGGCCATAGGACTGGCGAGAGATGTCGTTGACAACCTGATGCTTCTGCACGGTGAATCCCTGTGCGGCGGTGGACAAGAGGTCGCTCATGTTGATCTGGTAATGGGAATCAGAGATGGCCCCATGAAGAGCGCTTTGGAACACGCTGGGAAAATCCATGAGGGATATCACACATCGTCTATTATCAAAGACCTTCAGCCAGTCACAATCTTTGCTCCCACAGTGACAATCACTCACGAACATCACAAGAAGATGGTCTTCGAGGTAGCTCAGAAGGCAGTAGAAGATGCTGTGAAGAGATGTATCACAGACCAGATAATTCCCGATGAGCTTGTGCCCGACTTGGTGATTGCGGCGAATGTTTTTGTACATCCTAGTGCCGTAAATGCCCGCCGAGTACACATCAACAATTTCAGGGCTGTTCGGCATGCTATCCGGCGTGCAATTGAGAACCGGGCGTCACTGGATGAGATCAAGATGCGGAAGGAGTCTGCGCGGCATCCGTTTGCATACAATCCATAGACAATCGGACAGTCATCCATCCAATATCTCTCCGATTAGGTGCAGATGGGCTCTGTCCGGAAATCTGTCGTGACCGTTTGTTAAGTTGGCTATTTGGCTTCGGTCAGGGAAATTGCAGCATTGTGTCTGCCAATAGAACCCAATATTGGTGCTAGTCCAGAATGTCCCCCAGAGGGCGTTTTAGGCCATTTTACGGAGGTAATCTGTAGTACTTCCCTATATATAATGATTGACGAATACACTAAACAAGTCTAGCATCCCATTCAGGAAGCCGCGCCTGCCACCGCATCCGATGGAGAAAGCAACTATGGCTGAAACCTGCACAATCACACTCAAGCAGCTGCCGTCGCGTAGTCTGAGGAAGCAGGTTCGCTCTTTTGTGAGAGGAGAGGATGTTTCACTAAGAGATTCGTCCGGGATCTTCTATACGGTTGACTTGAAACGAAACAAACTAGTATTGAAGCCTGATGAATCCATGAATTCATGCAGTATCGAAAGGGACCGTGGATATAGCACTCGTGTGTGAGTTCGGTGTATGTCTGAGGTTTCAGCCATCCTACTGTTTTGCAGAAGTGGAGTGGCTCGTCTCAGCCTGCTCTTGGGTCTTCATCGCAGATAGCTCCGATAGGGGTAACAGCTTCATCGACGTATCTATCACTATGATAGAAGCCACCAACTAGTTGTCTGGTTCCTTCCTAATAAGCATTGAATTAGCGTCATGTACTATCATAGATATATTCATGAAGCGGCTCAAAGGATACTCTACTGCTCTGCAAGCTAGGGGCTATGTAGTTGGATCGTGTAGTAGCTGCAAGATACCTAATTCGCCTAGTTGGGATATTCTTGTTCATTTTAATTCTGCTACACATAGATTTTAGCAACATTGGCTTCTTGATATCAAATGCCGATATACTCGGCTTGCCGATTGGAGTCCTACTGGTAATTCCCATAATGTTGGTCAAGGGTTCTCGATGGTTTCTCGTATCCCGAGGGCTCGGGCTCAACATTAGGCTCACTGAGGCAATAGATGGGCTATGTATTGCCCAGATGACTAGTTTCACACTTCCTGGAGCTCTGGGCGACTTGGTCAGAGTGCCATATCTGAAGTGTCGAGGCAATCCTTCTGACAGGTCCATACTAAGTCTGTTCATTGATGCAGTTGTTGCTGCTATCATACCATATCTGGCGGCGACGTTAGGTATTGTTCTTGTTTTCGGTGTTGGTTCTCTTCTCATCATGGAAGCGCTGTTGTTGGTTCTGTGTTTTATTGGCGGCTGCTATGCACTCTATAGGTTGATTCGTATCATTCTTAGACCTTGGTGGCTGCGATCTCGGTTATCCCTCTTGAAGAATGATGGAGTCGTCGGACGATTTTTCTTAAACCTGCAGGAGTCTGTTCGAACAATTGGCCTTCCCACGATCAGTGTTGCTGTTTCTCGCTCTGGGTTCGCTTGGGTTATGTATACAGTGCAAAGTTGGATTCTTGCTGAGGCCCTTCAAATTCATGTCACATGGCTAGAAATCGCACTATCAGTGACTCTTGCCTCAATGTTAGCTGTAATCCCAATATCAATTCAAGGAATAGGTGTGCGAGAAAGTATCTTGCTGTTAGTTATGGGAGGGATGTTGGGAGTTGATCCGACTAGTGTCATTCTATTCTCTATACTGCTGACCATTGTTTCTCTCTCCCCTTCAATTTGGGGACTGGTTAGCTGGATGCGGGACCCATTTGTGAAACTCAGACCTGAGTCTGTAGAGGTTGCGATTATTGAGCCTAGTGACTCAATTGTTGAAACTAACGATTAATATCTTGGTTACCTAGTTACTCCATTTTGAATAGTTTCAAAACGGCTGATGTCTATTTGCAGAACGCAAAACGAGTTGTTTACAATGTCTGAAGAGTCCCGTGTTGTTAAACTTGCCCGGCAAATGATTGCTGCGAATTCCGAGAGTCCACCAGGTCGAGAGCGCGAAGTTGCCGATGTTATCATTGAGCATATGAATGCCTATGGGATTTCACACACGTCTGTTGGACCTCATGAGCGTCCGAATTTGATCTTTTCTACTGGCCAGGATATCGGAGGGCGATTGGTACTACACGGACATATGGACACCGTACCAGTTGGGGATCTTTCACAGTGGTCAGTTGACCCATTTGCCGGAAGCATAGTTGACGGTCGGCTCTATGGACGAGGCTCATGTGACATGAAGGGCCCGTTGGCTGCACTTGCTGAAACTATGATACGCTACAACGAGAAGGGCTATAAAATGCCTTTGCTGTTGCTCTGCACCTCTGATGAGGAGAGTGGTTGCTCGGGAGCTGAGCACGTGGCTGACAGTGGCATTCTTGCCGGAGTAAGCTACGGAGTGTGTGCAGAACCAACGGGGCTGGAAGTACTGGTTGGAGAGAAAGGTATGCTATGGACCAAAGTCGTTGCGAGAGGGAAAGCAGCACATGGGTCGCGTCCATATGAGGGGATTAATGCAATACAACTCTGTATGCAAGCTGTGGAACAGCTTCTCAACCATGATTATCCTTACGAGGCGGATGAACTCATGGGGGAGATGACAGCAGATGTAGGGATGATCAAAGGCGGCATCAAGATCAATGTTGTGCCAGATTGCTGCGAGGCATATCTGGATATGCGAACAGTGAAGGGGCAGAATTCGGACTCCATGCTGTTGGAGATGAGTCGAGTTCTAGAAGATCAAAAACTATCAGACCGTGTGAGGGTCGAGTACGTGCACGGGAAAGCTGCTGTTGTCACACCAAGGGATGCTACGATTGTAGATGTTGCAGTGGATGCAGCTGAGTGTGTCACGGGCCAGCGGTCATCCATCTCCGCTGCTACCTTTGGTACAGATTGTTCTGTGCTTCAACCAAGAGTCGGGATTCAAAATGTAATCTGCGGACCTGGGTCAATAGAACAGGCTCATCAGAATGACGAGTTCATCAGCATACATCAGCTTGAGCAGGCTGTTGA
>CAYPUO010000362.1:0-4214 GCA_964413775.1 uncultured archaeon | reverse complement strand
GAGCTGGACCTTGAGTATATCGTTCCCGCCCTGTCGAAGCGCTGCCTGAACCAGCTCGCCAAGGAAAGCTCCCGAGTAGTATCCTGCACTTGGGGCATAGTCAGCAAAGAGGCCCGATGCTGCACAGTACATAACACTCTCCAAGTTATAGAATGCAATTACATCCACACCTGCATCGAGAAAATACTGTGACACCTCCTTCGCTCCGTACTGAAACGGAATGAGAGCTCCATTTGGTGCATAGTTACCTGATTTCGAATATGAAAAATAACAGTAGTAGACGTTGATAGGCAACCTGAATTGGCTCAGTATCTGTGCAATGAGAGTAACTGCAGCAACGCCACCGCTGTTTCGTTGGATAGTTGCCGCGTCACCTAGTTCCGTGTCCAAATAGGCTCCAAAGACGATAGCGCGACTATCATTCCCATAGCCCTTCTGGAGCGCAACGAGCGAGCGATGATCGCCCTGATACCATACATTTAGGTTGAACCCGTCGAGCGTACTCTCAAGATAGGCTGCCGCTTGATCATATCCTTGTTGGTTGGTCAGCTGGTGGCGATTAGGATATCTATTCAGTTCCGTTAGATATGTGACTAAATCTGAGGAACTGCTGAGCTCGCGAGGAAGATCCCACCAGTTCAGGTTGTTAAACGGATTTGGCGTGTACGGAGTTGTTTCGTTGTTGCTCGGGAGTTCAGCTGGATGGTTCCATATGAGAATAGCTGACCCAGACACAACCAATAGGCATATGACCAGCAGCCCATATTTTCTCCGCGACACGGCCATCGACTCGTAATGTGAACTTACCCTAGGGCTTGCTATTGTGGTTAAATATCCAGCTGCTTTAGCAATCAATCTTTGTTGCCAGAAACAGGAATGGCCGTCATTTTACTCCTCGGGATAGAGAATAGGCATCAAGTACTGAGCCTGTTGAATCCTTGAGCCTAGATTCAGGAAGCCATTCGCTGAAACAGACGCGACTAGTGAATGGTGAGATATGTTTTGAAAACAACTCATGTGCATTGAGTGTCGTATGGCAGTGGTCGTAGGGCGTTGTTTAAATGTAGAAGGCTGGAGATGCAACCGCCGAGCATTTAGGAGTTACAATGATGTCATATGACCGATGCGTTCGATGCGGCTCTTGTCTCAAAATCTGCCCTATCTTTGACGCCATGGGCGAAGAGCAGTACTCGCCACGAGGAAAGAACTACATTCTTCAAATAATGGATCAAATCGAGGGGGACGAAGAGGCAGCAAAGGAGTTCAGACGTCTCCTCTTTGCGTGTACTATGTGTGGAAGATGCAAGGAGATCTGTTCATCTGATGTGGACCTCCTCAGTATCTGGCATGAACAGAGGGGTAAGGCTGTAAGAGAACACCCTGAGGAGTTTACATATCTTGACCCACTGAGAGATGCACTAGAGAATGTTCAGAACATCTATGGCCTTGATCCTGAAGATAGAGCCATATACTGGCTTGATGAACTGGAGGACGATATCCCAGGAATAGCTGATAGAGTCTATGAGCCAGGAAAGACTGCAGATGTGATGGTTTTCCTAGGCTGTCTTATGTCCTTTAGAGGGACTCAGCTTGACGTACTTAGGTCTCTATTCACCGTGCTCGAGAAGTCTGAAACTGACTATTTGGTGATGGGCGCACAGGAATTCTGTTGTGGCCACCCGCTATATCTAATGGGTGATGATGAAGGTGCAACTAAGCTTAGAGCACACAACAAGAGTGTAATCGTAGATGCCGGAGCCAAGAAAGTTATTACCTGCTGCCCTGGATGCCTGATTCAGCTCAAGGAGCATCATGACCTTGGTGATATTCAGGCAATGCACCACACGCAGTTCCTTGATGAATTGTATGCCCAGCTTCCTTCTGTCAAGCAAGAGGATCAGTTTACATACCACGATCCGTGTGAGCTCCACAGAATCCTTGAAATCAAGAAGGAGCCGCGGTCGCTCCTGAAGAAGATGAATGTCGACTACAGAGATATTGAGCCGAGCTGCTGTGGTGGGGGTGGTCTCCTGAGAATGACAGATCCGGGACTCAGTGACATCATCATCAAGATGAGAGCAGCCAGTGAGAAGCTCAAGGACACAACCGTATTGACCTGCTGCCCATCCTGCCGCGAGCAATTGTTGAGTAATGATCTTAAAACCAAGGATATCGTTGAACTTGTTTCTGATGTGCTAGAGGAGGGAAATTAAGATGAAACTCCGAGATATAGCGATAGGCGCAAATGCCTCAATGTACTACCGTCTCAACTTCAAGAAGATCAAAGGGGTTTTCTATCCGCACAACGAACAGGAGCTTGTCGATGCTATCTCCAAGGCAAGAGAGAAGGGCTATGGTGTGACTGCAAAAGGGGGAGGGTCCGGCCTGAGTGGTGCCTGCACAGGCGGAAACGAAGATAGAGTGATGATAAGTAGTCTCCAGATGCGGCAGGTGCTCACCATCTCCAAGGATCAGGGGTATTTGGATGTAGAGCCAGGAGCAACACCTGATGAGATAAATGAACTCCTTGCGCCGATGAAGATGAAGTTCTTCGTGGCTCCAAGCAGTAGAGATATCGCTACTGTTGGAGGGGTCCTAAGTACTGATGGTGGGGGCAATGACACATGGACCAACGGAACAATGAGAGATAATACTCAGAGAGTAAAGATGGTTTTGTATGATGGACGAAAGCTCACGGTTTCATGGAACGGGGTCACCAGTGATGATCCAAGTCTTGAAGCTGAACTCAATAGACATAAGATGACAATTCATGACGTAGCAAGCTCTCATGGGACCCTTGGATTCATCTCTGAGCTCCGGGTGACAATAAAGCCGTTGCAAACAAAACCGTTGGTTGGTGGGATTGTCAATTATTCCGATAATGATGAAACAGGAAGAGCCCTTGGTCAGATAATTGAACGCAAAGTGCCTGTTCAGTATGGAGAAGTAATCGCAGCTGCTCATGAAGATGTTCGGGGCGACTTGAAACCACCACTGCATATCTTGGAGGGCACTGAAGACGCGATGGAACAGATTTCGGAAATCGTCGCTTTGAAGAGGCTTCCAAAGGAAGAAGTTGAGCACATGAAAGATGTGCGAATCAAACTGCCCAAACGTCAGCCAAATGTGGGCCACCAGATCGCACTCTTTGAAGGTTATGGATTCCATGGGGACAGCCTTTCCAAGATGCAAGAGGGAATAGATGAGGTTAATGCACTCCTCAGAAGGCATGAGTTCGAGCCTTTTGCGAAGTACGGACACGGACCTAGCAAGTGGTACATTGGCGACAACTCTCCGACCTACGGTATCATTCTGCACTCTCGCGAGATCAGGCCAGAGAACAAGCCTGGAAAGGAAATCTATCAGACCGTGTTGGATATAGTTGAGTTATGCAAGAGGTTGAATATTACTCCCAAGCCAGAACACAAATGGCCATTCTCGGATGAAGTGAAGATGGCTAGGTTGAATGAGCTAAGGAGCATAATAGGGTCCGGATTCAACTCATTCCTTCTGGATTCCGGCTGCAATGAGACACTTGCATCGATGGTCTAGAAGGCAGAATACTTTCGGGCATGTCTCTGCGGGCTTTATATATACCACAAAACACATGAGTATGATAGAAATGAAAAGGGTGGATACCAGCCCAAAGGGGCTCTTTGACCCATACTACGTGCCCAAGAAACTCCTCTATAGAAACCGAGAGCTTGAAACCATAGGTGGTATCTATGCAGACTCCTACACAGATGAATACGGGGTCAACTGCCTAGTACACGGCATAACTGGGGTCGGAATGACAGTCTTCTCACGTTATTTCATCACCAAGTTGATGCCCGAGCAATTTGATGCATACACTGTCTATGTTGATGCAAAGAACAAGGATACCCTTGAGATTATCTCGGAGTTGAACGACAAGATACACAAGGAAACATGTACTCCTTTGACGTTCACATTTGATTTGGACGTTCTCTGGATGCAGTTCAAAAGGACTGCTGCGTCTACACCAAAACGGGGAGTCTTTGTCATCGACAATATTGATGAGCAAAATGGAGAGATCTATTCAAAGGTTGCTAGGCTCTCGAAAGAAATCAAAGCGAGCACCATCGGCGTCTTAAACAGTCATGACTACCGGCTGCTGACCAAGGGCCCTGCGACGTCAATGACATACGACTTTGAGGTCCCACTAGACACGTACACCCAAGGACAGCTCTACGATA
>CAYPUO010000361.1:0-4218 GCA_964413775.1 uncultured archaeon | reverse complement strand
GTCATATCCCATATTATGAATGCGGCAGTGCCACCAATCACAATGAAGAATAGTATGGGTAAGAAGTACCTAACCTTGCTAGCTCCCATTTTCGAGTCTACCTAATACGAACATGGTACTATCTAAGTATGATGGTAAAACAACTGTGCTCTGAACCACTGTCAGGGCATTGCTCTTGACCCACCTGACATTCGTGCACGATTCCTTTTTTTGAATTGAAGCTGCTTGGACAGAAGGTGTTTCATACGTGGCAGCAGTAAGGAAATCACTGATTACTGACTTCAAGAAGTTCAAGGATTCATGGGAAAAGGATGCTGGCTCCCCTGAGAACACGATCATGTATTACTTAATCGCGGCGCTGAATATTGAAAAGGACCCGAAGCTTGCGGATGCGATGATGACTGTCCTTGTCCACAAGGACCACTGTCTTGAGGACAAGAAGAGTCCATCAGGTCTGAAGCTGGGCCGTAGTGCAAGCTACTTCGTCAATCAGTTCAAGAGGAATCCGCGAATTGCGGCGTCATATGTCGGTGGTACTCCTGAGAATGGCTACAAGTATAAGAAAGCCAAACTTGTGATGACCGTCGTCAAAAAGCAGGACTACCAAGGAGGCCTTAAGATCTTCATTCAGAGCGGCGGCAAAGATTTAGGGACTCCGTTGCAGCTACGTAAGAATTCGAAGGGGCAATGGAAACTCACTGAGTACAGCTCTGTCTGCACTGGAGTGAAGCCAACTCTCCAAGAGAAGGATGACTTCTAGACGCTGCAAGGCACTCCCGATTTCTGTTCCTCCCCAAGAACGACACCACTGCTCCAAATTGCGATGGGCATGTGATGCATATGTTAATCAGACATTGTAGGCACTTGGAGCACAAGATATGGTGGGTCGTGAGAGTGTGTCTGGTGGGCCGGTTGATTACCTCTTCAAAATGATAATCGTGGCGGATGACGGTCCAGCTAGGGACGAAATACTCAGCTGTCTCTCTGCCGACCTGTTTGAGGACGATTACTTGGCTGTTATCGGAGTCGGTATGACTGCTTTCGATCGAGATGTGCAAGGGATCCCCGTAAGGATTGTTGCCTAGGTCATTTCTGGCAAAAATGACTTCGCCCAGCTGAGGAAAGCGTACTACCAAGACACCAGTCTTGTCCTCTTGATAATTCGAGATACATGGCCAGAGTCTATTCGGGGATACAAGGAATTCTTGAAGCAGACTGCTCAGGTGGCAGGCAGTTGCCCAGTATTAGTGGTGGGTGGAAAGGGACGGGACATTAACCAAGAGATAGTCAGGTCGTTTGCCAAGGAGATTGACACATCGTATATTGTTCCCGATCCTTCCAATCAGAAGGCTCTGGAAGAATCAATCGACTGCATGCTCAGAGATGTCTTGAGAGCGAAGGATACTCTAGGATATTGAGTTACTGCCGATGGGTATGTCTTACGTATGTTAATCAGATACTGTAGGGCACCTAAACATAAGACGTTGTGGATTGTGAGAGTGTGCCTGGTAATCTGGTCGATTACCTCTTTAAAATGGTAATCGTGGGGGATGCTGGTCCAGCTAGAGAGAACATAATCAGTAATTTCTGTTATGATTCTTTTGAGGGCGATTACTTAGCTACTATTGGAGCCGCCATGCATACCTTCCCTCGAGATGTAAATGGAGTTTCTGTGAAAGTTGTGGCATGGGATATTGCAGGTCAGGATATCTTCGCCCAGCTAAGGAAGACATATTATCAGAATGCCAGCCTCATCATGTTGACAATTGAAGACACATTTCCCGAGTCTATTCGGAGATACTGTGACCTGTTGAAACAGGTCTCTCAGGTGACAGGCAGACTGCCAGTATTAGTGGTATGTGGGAAAGGACCGGACATTGACCAAGATGTGGCCAAGTCGTTCGCCAAAGAGATTGATGCATCGTACATTGTGAATGATTATTCCGACCAGAAGGCGCTGGAGGCGTCAATTGATGGCATGTTGAGAAAGGTCGTGACACGCAGCAGGGCCGCTCGCACACTCCCCTATCTTAGAAGTCATGGACTCGTCATGGACCCGTGGTCACTCGTTAGAGATTGCGATAGTCTTCTAAAAGAGGCAGACCATGTAGATACGGTGGGGATAGGGGCGCTTGTGAAGTCTGGATGGCCGTCTGTTTTTCTGGATATTGAGCTACTGAAAGAACCCTCGCTTGCAAGGTATATCCCACAGATTCTTGAACAAAGAGATGAAGAGATGAGGAAGACCTGGGTGAATAGGCGAGGCGAAATGTTTGATCTGCGATACCTCTGGCTAACAGCCTATGGATTCGAGATTCTGAGGTCACTTGGAGTGAAACTGGTTGTGTCAGCAGGTGAATTTGAGAAGATAGCGAGCGTCTAGGATTTAAGCTGAAGGTCAAAAACCGCGGAGTTCCCAGGTCAAATCTCAAAAGGGAAATGAGGAAGTTCGTCTGGGATTTGGTCGAGGGGCGGCTGCTGAGAGATAGTGGTGCTCATACTACTTAATTCGAAACTGACCACCATTACTAACTGTATGCAGTGCGCGTTCTGACCAGTTCACTCGAATGCACTTTCTACCTCTTTCAGAATATCAGGATGAGCATCGAAATAATTCCTCGCGGGGGTTAATAGCTCTATCAGGGCATCAGCCACTGCCTGCTTCACATCAAGCGGATGAAGCTCTTGACTGACATAAGCCCTCTCGAAATCTTCGGCATTTTCAAATTCAACATCACCCCCGAACTTCTCTTTCCTTTGAATCACTATCTTCTTGTAACGAGGCAGGAGAATGTATCTCACCGTAGATGTGATAGCGTTCTCACTCAAATCTCCAGCAGGACAATAAGCCTTGCCGATAGTTTCCTTGATGCTCTGAGTGGAATCTGTCACACGGATGTGAGAGAGCGGGTCACTTGCTGACATCTTGCTCCCGCCGCCTCGAAGCGATGGTAGAAGTGGCATGAAGATGTACGTTCCCTTTTGATATCCGATACTCTCTAGATGCTCTCTTCCCAGCATGTAGATATTCCTCTGGTCCATGCCTCCAACTATCAAGTCCGCCTTCAGGTATTTCACGTCCAGAATCTGGAGCAGTGGATACAGTAGTTCAGAGACCTTGGGGTCACCCCTCATCCTGACTACCTCACTTGCGGCCCTCTTTGCTCTGGTAGTCGTGACTCTGGCAGCAATCCTATAGAGGTCTTCCACGTAGTCGCGTCTGTGTTGATACTCGGAGCCTCTGACAAATGTGAGCCTCTTCGCTGCATCGCCCAAGGCTCCACGAATGCACTCTTCATAGTATCTTGAACGAATGTCCATGAGTTCGAAAGGTGTCTTCTGATCATCGAGATGAGCATGATAGTCCGCAAGGAGTACTACGCCTTTCCCTCCTAATTGTGAGAGCTGGATGAGCTTGGTGAGAGGAATAAGATATGCGAAGTGAAATGGGCCGGTCGGAGCGGTGCCATAGTAGAAGTTGAAGGATTTCTTCTGCAGGGCTACTTCTATCTCTTCCTTGGTCACAATTTCCTCTGCGTTGCTAAGTGCCAGATCTAATTGCTTATTCATGACTCGCACGGATCGCCCAGTGTAGGATGTCTGTATTAAGCTTGTAGGGCAACATAACAGGTATCTATCTCGCAAGAAATATGCGCACCTGGCTGCAGCAATGTTTTTACACTTCTGGTGCACCGTTAGTACTAGGAGCAAGGAGTGTATCGGAGGATGGCACAAGCACAGGTACCGCTGACCTCTCGCAAATCATTTCGGTCACATCTGAGTCCGTTTTGGGAATACTGGGTTCATGGACTGTTTCTCTCAGTAGCGTTCGTCTTCGTGGGTGCGGCTGTTGTAAGCTATGTCACCATGCCGCCGGATCCCACATGGGTTCTCGGATTCTTAGCTTCAGTCGTCATATCCCTAATCGTATCGCCGCTCTGGAACGCCAGCCTCTGTTCGTGGCTGTGGCACTTTGACGTTTCCAAGTATTGGACTCGGCTACTCGCGCAAGGAGCTGTACTGACAGCTATGTATCTCGCAGAAGTCGTGATTATCGATCTTACACCAATGGGGCTTCTTGTGTTCAGCTTTTCTGTTTCGTACCCCTTGTCTTTTCTATCAGTCCTGCTAATAATATTTCATCTTGCTGTGGTCGTGATCTGTGGCATTCTATTAGGTGCTATCTCCGGTTACATAGGGAAGTCCGTTGGCCTACAC
>CAYPUO010000360.1:0-4248 GCA_964413775.1 uncultured archaeon | reverse complement strand
CAGAGAATACATCTCAATGATAGAAAAGGAAGCCAGTACCAAAGTCGCGATTATGTCTACTGGACCTGAACGTTCTGATACAATAGTTGTCCCGGGAAATCAGATCACATGTGCTTGAATTCAACAATGACAATTGAAATGATGAGAATTCCAACGACTAGTGCCATTATTGGTGGCATAAAGTTCAGGAAGGCTTGGAAGTAAGTGAGAATAGTCCCTGGGTTTAGGGGTACTACTATTAGAAATGCATAGCAGAGAAGGAATCCGTAGATTGCAAATATGGGGTACAGCACGGGGCCTCCACTGATTACAAGCAAAAGAGCAATTACCGCCAACCTGCTCTTGGTGGGGTCAAGCAGCCTAATAGGTATGGTCTGCGAATCATCAAACTGGAAGTAGTATGAGATTAACAGGGTTGGCATCCTCAGACGGACTAGTTCTAGTATTTGAAGCGCAAGTTGAACACAGAGAAGAATGATAGTATGGATGAGCATGTATGAGAGTAGGATTGCATTGAGTAACGGCAGGTCATTGCTAAATAGCTGAAAGCTTTCAATGACACCGACCAGCACAAAGAAATTCAACGTCAGTAGGAAGGCATGCCCGATAGTTCCAGTCAGAACTCTCCTACTCCGTTGCATAATCATCGTCTGTTCGAAAATCAGGGCTTCATATTAAGGATTCTGTAAGAATCCTGCGTTCTATAACATCTTATGAGGCTGCTGGCTTTGCAGAGTTGGGTCGATAGGTCCGATTTCCTTCTGTTTCTCAATGGCTCTCTTGACCAGATTGGAAAACAAGTCGTCTACATTTTCACCTGTCTTTGCAGAGGCTTCGTAATGATCAACTGTAAGCCAGTTTCTAATCATTTCACCAGCTTCGCGAGGGACTAGTCTGTCTGTACGGTCGATCTTGTTGGCAACAACGGCAACAACAGCGTTCGGACACACTGTCACGAATTTTGTATACCATTCACCTATGTCTAGGAATGTTTGCGGCCTTGTGACATCGTAGACAATGATTGCCATCGATGCTCCAGCCATGTATCTTCTTCGGAGTTCGTTGTAGGTTGGCTGTCCTGCCAGGTCCCAGAGCACGATTCGAGCGGTAACGGGCTCAGAGTCTGCCATACTCACCTTTATGGTCTTGAGTGCAAAAGTAGTCCCTATTGTCATGATGTAACGTTCACTGAAGCTACCTTCTGTATATCTCTTAATGCAACTGGTCTTTCCAACTGCCCCGTCTCCAAGGGCGACCAGCTTGAACATATGTGAGATAGCTTCTGTTGACACGGCGATTGCCCCTACTTAGTCACAATATTACTAAATTCGCAGACTGTTTTTAAAGAATCTGGCAAATCTATCATTGATATACTTCTGTGTGATGTATCCCAAAGTGGATGGATGATTTAGGCTTTGCTTGCACGCATGTATCAGGCAAAGGCTTTTTTTGGGTCTCTACATCGTATGTTTCGCTAGTTGAGAGTGACGAGAATGGCTGAAGAATTCCTTAATCGCTTGAACAAGCTCGAAGAAAAGATTGATGG
This sequence comes from uncultured archaeon, assembly GCA_964413775.1. GTDB lineage: Archaea > Asgardarchaeota > Thorarchaeia > Thorarchaeales > Thorarchaeaceae > MP5-2226. The sequence continues at coordinate 2,702 of CAYPUO010000360.1, read as the reverse complement.
ACTCGGGGAAACCCTCATGCGGATGATAACGATTTTAGGGAATGTCACAGAGGTCAAGAGCGATTTCAGGGTGGCGAAAGAAGAGATTATCGACGGTCTCAAAGAGGCGCAGGCCTCTGCTCCTGCCTCCGGCATTACGAAAGATGAACTGAAGGAGCTGTTAGCAGGCCTTCCCCAGCCAGAGGCACCTGCTGGTGCTGGTCTCTCATCAGAGGAGGTATCTCAGATTATCAAGGGAGAGCTTACAGGGATTTTGGAACCGATTCTTACATCAATCAATCAACTACGTGATGACCTCAAGACCAGGATTGATAACATCGAGATTCCTGAACCAGTAGTAGTAACAAGTGAGGCTCCCGCACCAGCGGCCACAAGTCAGGCTGCCACGTTGCCGCAAAGTTCAACGGTTTCTCCTGACAGAGCAATGCAGGTTGCGGACCAACTCGAACGAATTCTTGACTCTCTGAAGATGGGCTGTAAGGCTGGAGATGTCTTGGATTTGATGACCGATGCGAAGTCTGAGATCACAAAAGTCGTTCCGTCAGACCCTATTATGGTCAAGATTGACAAATGGACCGGAGTTGTTAATACATATTCCCTCCGACATGAACTACAGGCCAAGGACATTCTGAAGCTCAAGAAAGATCTAAAGGAAGAGATTTCCAAATATCGTCCTGCATAGCAGAATGTTCAGGGGTTATTTTTCGGCCCCGGTGGCAATCAGTTTCAGTGTTGCTAGAGCACGGATTACGTCAGACGACGATACAACTCCCGTAATATCATGTTGTTCAATGACTGGGATATATGTTCGCCCGGTCTGATTCATTATTGCTATCACTTGCCCAATTTCGGCATCAGGGCTAACGGTGACGACTGGCGTTTCCATTATGTCCTCCAAGGTGAGTGAATGGAAAACATCGTCTGACAGGAGCTGAGCGGCAATGATGTCTTTTCTTGTCACCATGCCTGCTAAAACCTCATCCTTTGTTACGATTAAGCTGCCCACATTCTCCACAGCCATCAGCTTGGCTGCATCGATGACCAGGGCATGGGTCTCTGCTGTTATTATCACGGATGTCATGAAGTCTCTAACTAACACCATCTTTCATACTCCTATGCGAAGTGATTCAGTGAGCATAATCACATTTTGGGTTCGCGTGAGTCATTCAGCGTTTGTCTCAGTACACCTTCTGCAACCTTCGAAAAGGCATCCACAACTCTCTCGCCGGTCTTTGCGGATGTTTCATAGTATGCAGCTTGATACCAGTCGCGCAGCATGTAACCTGGTTCAACTGGCACCATTCGCTTCTCCTTAAGGTCAACTTTGTTAGCACAAATCACGATGAGCGCATTTGGACTGACTTCTCTGAATGCCTCGTACCAAGTATTCAGCGCCATGAAAGTTTCTGGTTGTGTCACATCATATACGATTATTGCTGCGGCTGCGCCTTTCATGTATTGCCGTCGTAGCTCCTTATAGGTTGCCTGTCCACCCATGTCCCAAACAACTAGACGTGTAAGACGTTTCTCACCATTGTCATCTATGACCTCGACATCCTTTGAGGCAAATGTTGTCCCAATAGTCTGTTTGTATTCCTCAGCAAATGTGTTCTCTGTGTATCGTCGAAGGAGCGAGGTCTTGCCTACTGTAGCTTCGCCTAATAGGACAACACGGAATTTGAATCCCTCAAATCCCTCTGCTTCTATGGTTCGAGCAGCATCTGTGTCTTCATTTGTCCCATTAGTCATAAGTCAGAATCCTCTCTGAGCTTCTCACATTGAATCTGAACACTCTATCGATTCTTATATGTTTTCTGCGGAGTAATCCCTCTAATGCTGTTTCACTTCGAAGAGCATTAAGTCACATCTCAACGGGATCTGGCTGGGTCACCAAGTTCCGTCAGTAGGCAGACTTACTTCGAATCCCATGGCTGGGGTTCCCATCTGAAACCGTCGCAGGACTTCTGGTGATATCTCTCCAAAGACTCCGACACCTGTCCCGTCCACCATTATGCTGGCACATCTCCCTGCTATGAAGCTGGATCTCTCTGCTGGCCTAAACTCGAATCTGTTTTCAAGACCCATTCCTCTAAGGAGAAATGCAATCTCGTTCATCAAGTCAGTGAGATTGACTCTGGCATCTGCGGAAACTGCACTGATACAGGGTATCTGGTCTACTCGAGTTTCAGCAGACTCCATAGGTCTGACTACGTCTCCCACCTCAAAGACTTTCTGTGGGAAGTCAACATGTTGGTTCTGAGCCAAGAAGTCCAATAGTATTGGTAAAAGCGAATTTCTCACGACAGAGTACTCCTTACTCTTGGGGTTTCCTGTTTCCACGAGTTCGTTTTCTCTCAGCATCTTTGTATTCATAAGATCTGGAGATGCCAGTACATAGCTCATGACCTCCTGATATCCAGTGCCTACCATGAGGTCACGCGCCTTATTCTTGAGTCTGGTTATTGGGAGAAGCCTCCCTACCGTCATAGTTGAAGGCATAGTTGGTTCGATTTTATCGAATCCATATCCAATGGCGATGTCTTCGATGACATCAACTGGATGGAGAACGTCCGTTCTATACTTAGGAATCTTGACTGCTATGAGTCCCTTGGCTGAGATCGATGCAGCATAGCACATCTTCTCCAGACTCTCTACAATCTCCTTATCTTTCAGGTCAAGGCCCGTCAGGGCAACGACATCCG
>CAYPUO010000359.1:0-4251 GCA_964413775.1 uncultured archaeon | reverse complement strand
AAAGGACCTCAGATTCCGCCGAATTGGAATCCCCAAACAGCCTGAATATGCCTGTTTCTCCTGCTCTGGAGCCATTGGTCACTTCGTACTCACCGGTAGATTCCGAGAGGTTGAATGTAAATCCGTAGCTAATCTGAAACGGACTGGGATTTTGAGATTCATAGCGAGCTGCGAATTTGAGAACTTCCGACCCATTCGAAACAACATCGAGTCGAAGAGTCATTCTTATCATGTTATTCTCATTCCCCATGACGTAAGTTCCATTTGATTTCTGAACATCGGCGAAAGCAAAACGATAGACAAAATAGTCCCCGACAGAAACAGAGGCTGACTCTGGAGCCCTCAGGTATGAACCAGAATTAGACTGCGATAGGACATTTGGTGTACACTTTATAGATGCAGTGTTGATATTGCCATCAAGAATCAATAATGGTTGTCCACAGATTAGTGAGATTAACAACAAAGATGCAATTTTAAAGTAAACTACTCTTCTCGTCCGTACTTCACTATGTGTCATTTGAGTTTCATCCTCTATAGTTGCTATTCGTTACTTATTCCGAGTTGCCAGTGCTTCTGAAACCTGGATGAGTCCAGTAAAAAAGAGAACTGGCTATTTCTGAACGATTCGGCCAGCTCCACACAGATACTAGACTATTGCTCTCTAGGCTAGCAGATTATTGAGTCCACCAATCAGAGAAGACAAAGGTATTACCAGTTGTTCCTTGTAGGTACACATCTGTATACAGAGTAGAGGACTTTGTTTCGATAATTACTGCACCCCATGGAGTTGGAATTCCAGTTCCATAGTCATAGTAGCAGCTGACTCTAACAAAGTTGCAATACCCCAGTGTATCCTCTGTCGTTGTGGGTGTATTGAAAATCATACAGGGCCATACAGTATGTTTGGACGGGGCTGAATTATACCACGTCAATTGCCAGTTGGCTCCTTCCACTGATGTCGTTATTCCAATGTAGGAGCCAAACCAGTTCCAACCTGTCCAAGCATCATCAAGCCAGACCTTAAAGGTGTGGCTCGCACTTACTGCAGCAACAGGTTGAACTGTAACGCCTGCGATTGCTAGTCCCATGAAAGCTAGAGCTAACATTGCTGATGCAAGATAGACTTCTTTGTCATTCACGGTTTCATTACCTGAGATGAACCTAGTTCATCGTTTCTTTCAGGACAACTTCACAGTACTTGTGTGATATGACGTCAATACCTCCAGATACCACGAAGTATGATAAGAGTCATCAAACCGATATATAAGAGTTGACACCAAAGAACGCGCTATAGACAGCAGCCAAATCATCGTAAACGCGATTTCTGTTGTTACGAGGGAAATTGATGTATGCGATGCTATGAAACAGAAGCTGGGTGACTATTTCATCACGCTAATACTTAACACTCGGTCAATAAGAAGTGGATGATTTCATACTCAACAGATAGACGAACATTCCTGGTGAAACTATAATGGGATGCATTCTGGGGGTCCCGGTACATTTGGTTACAGCTCATTCTTTCGTTTGCTATGGCCCGGCCTCCAATGTTCCAATGATGATTCAATAATCTCCGAAGAGTATTTCATAAAAAGAAACGAAGGGGCATAGAAACCCCTTCATGGAGTATCACTGATCAGTCTTTTCGGAGCACGCTTTTAAACAGAGCCGTCGTAACGACTCTACAGTCTAATGAAGCCGATGCCCCTCCGTTTGACGAGCCTGGTGTTGGTGCAATGAAAGTTGTCCAATTCGGACCACCATCAACCTCTCTTCCGTAGCTCACATCATTTGCAGAACTTCCGTAGCTGTATGAGTCAAGGATGGTCATACCGTCAGGACGGATGTAGTTCACCGTATCACCAGCATTATTCAGGGCTACGTCTGTAATGCTCTGAGATAATACGATGAATCCGTGAGCTGGAATTCAATCAATCCACTTCTAATTCACCAACATCAATGATATCGCAATACTTGGAGTACGTCTTCGCATCTGCAATGCTCGTGTCAATTGGGCGAACCGACACATCCACAATCTCAGCCATGACCCGAGGAGGCAGATCGACACCTAACAAGAGCCCTGATTCCAACCTGAAGTCTCTAGTGCCAATGACTAAGTCTCGTTCCAGCTCCTTGAAACGGCTTTTCAGAGCATCAAGTACTTGCCTCTGTATAACCACATCCGCCGCATGTGAGCCGGAGAGCTCATTTCTGACCGCATCAAAGTGCTTGAGCAGCAGTGGCGGCGTAGACAGCTTCTTTGCGCCTTTGAGGATGGGACTCCGACATCTCGCCCTACATCAGAATAATCGCCCTGAGCCATACCTGAGACGAGCACAATGTCCGGCTCGTATTCAGAAATAAACTGAGGAAGATTTCGTCGGACAAGTCGAGTTGTCGTAAAGGCCGCCACGGAGATGGGAAGTGCCACCACAAAGAGATTCGGTGAACCCGACACCATTATCTGAAGCTCGCTATATGCCATTCTTCCGGTTAGGAAGAGGATTCTTGGACTGTGCTGCATTGTAGTCACCGTGAAAAGCCCATGATTGAAGCTAGGATGCAGTTGAGAAGACAAACTCCGCTGATATATCTTGCATAGGGCATTCGAGTTCGGCTACGACGCCGCTCCATATGTCTTGAGTAGAACAGGACTGGTTCTGGAGGCTTCACCTATGTCTGAAATGATGGCATCGGTGCATCTTTGCCACCCTTTCTCTGTAGCAGTGACAATACGACCATACGTGGTGGATATGAATCTGGATGCTTCCGCCGTGCAGGGCGCCATAAGGCTGGACGCCAGCCTCATGAAAGACAAGTCCATTCCCGTCAAGGACAAGCATCTGGAACACATCATTTTTCCGTATATCCCAGACTTCTACTCTGAACAAGAAGTCATTGCCAAGATACTCAAGAGACCCTGCTCTGAGATTGAAACGATATACCGCAGCCAGTCCCTCAAACGTGGCATAATTGTCCTCAATGTATAGGCCCGTTAGCACATGGCTCTTGATCAAGTAGAGCCAGTTCCCTTCCCTATATATGTAGAGCAGCTGACCTGTCGGAAGACCGTTCTTCTTATACTTCACCTCAAAGGCGAAGCTCGCCTTACTGCATTTTCCTTCCCAGATCCAGCCGCCGCCAGTGACAGAGCCACGAATGGGTTCAGCAATTATGATGCCATCGCTGGAACTGGAAGCCTCATAGTAGATGTTATCTGATGGCTCAAGACTGACGACTATTGTGTAGACGTCCGGAGGCAGAGTTGACATCTCGATGACTACTACCCCAACTCCAGGAATGTCGGTTGGCACTACAGAGTGTGGTCCTAGTGTCATCACAACCTTGTGGGGATCAGTTCCAGCCACATAGACTGTGAATGTGACATTGATTCGAGTCATATCACCCCAATAGCCATCTGCATCATCGAGGATTGTGGCCCTGAGTAGCATTGTATCGAGTTTAGATGATACTACTGTATAGCCAGTGTACCATATGGAGGCATTCTCCTTGACGACTGTAAAATTAACAGAAGCTGATGAAGGAGCGAAGTCCGAATCACCTTCATACGAGGCTGATAGCGAGTAGAGACCTGCAGGATATGTGATAATCGTGGTCACACTGGCAATACCATCTGATCCAGTGACCGCAGAGTAGGTCTGGCCACCCAGGACAAAAGTAACGAGCTTACCCTGAAGCGGAAGTTGAGTTGTGGAATCTATAAGGAGAGCCTCCAGAGTTGCGGGGTCGGAGTAGGTTCCACTAAGCTGACCAGTATATGTTAGCTTCGACACAGCGATTTCCTCTACGGGATTCACTGTGAGTGTCACTGTAGCCATATTGAAGAACATTCCATCGGAGGCCTCATAGTCGAATGAGTCAACACCATTCCAGTCATGAGATGGCGTATAGATGAATGACCCATTTTCATAGAGTTTCAGTGTACCATGCGCGGGCAACGTGACAAGCTGTGCTGTCAGTACATCCCCATCTCCGTCTGTGTCATTTGCCAAGACTCCCGGAGCATGAACAATCAGAATACTATCTTCGTCAACGGTATAGAAATCGTTTACCGCGACTGGTACATCAGGAACACTCGAGAGATTAATGGTCACTGTAGCGGTGCTGGACAAGCTCCCATCAGACACCTCATATACAAACGTATCTTGGCCATTCCAATTGGAATCTGGGGTGTAGACAAAGGATCCATCGGGATTAAGTGTCAATGCACCATGAAGCGGAGGAGTGACAAGC
>CAYPUO010000358.1:0-4254 GCA_964413775.1 uncultured archaeon | reverse complement strand
AACAAATGGCAGGGCTATACCCACAGCAATTCCTATGGTAACCAAGACCGACACGACTGCGAACAGAAGCCTATACTTCAGCAAATACCTGAACATTCTGACAAGTAGCTGGGAATCAGTATAGAGATATGTACGGGAATCAGGGTCATCCTGCGCATTGAGTCCACTACTCATCTACTGCACCTCCCGTAGGCACATAAGCTGCTGACTCCATGTTTTGCAACGTCTGGAAGATTCCTGCATACAGCCCTCCTTTCTCCAGTAGCTGGTTGTGTGATCCCATCTCCATTATTCGGCCTTTTTCCATCATAACTATCAGGTCTGCATTCCTTACAGTGCTTAGCCTATGAGTGATAATGAAAGTGGTCCTCCCCTGCATGAGATTCTCCAGTGCCTTTTGGATGAGCATCTCCGTCTTTGCATCGACCGAGCTAGTGGAATCGTCAAGTATGAGGATGCTCGGATTGGCCAAGAGTGCACGTGCTATGGCAATCCTCTGTTTCTGCCCACCGCTCAGTGTAACACCTCTCTCTCCAATTATCGAATCATAACCATCGTCAAGACTCAGAATGAACTCATGGATATTTGCAGCCTTCGCAGCTGCGACAACCCTCTCCAAAGGAGCGTCTGGTTCTGCAAAGGAGATGTTCTCCCGCACAGTTGCAGAGAACAAGAATGGGTCCTGGTGTACCATTCCAATGTGGCTTCGAAGCTTGCCAATATCGTAGTTTCTGACATCTATGCCATCGATGTATACTCTTCCGGGCTGTCTTACTGGGAAGTCTGCTCCCTCAATGGACACATTATCTGCATGCGCCTCGTATTCCCTATCGCCAACCCTCACCTTTCCTTCTGAGCTAACAGTGAGCGTCTTTCCATTGTAGTTCACATAGGGGTTTGTATCTGCATCGTAAAATCTGGAGATAAGATTGACAAGGCTTGTCTTTCCAGAACCAGTGCCTCCCAGAAGCGCAACCACTTGACCTTGTTTGACTTCCATACTGATGTTCTTCAGGATATAGTCCGAGCTCCTGTATGTGAAACAGACGTTATCGAAAGTCATATTGCCTTCGATTTCATGATTAGTAGGCTGCTTAGGATTATTGACCTCTTCAATATGGTCAAGGACATAGAATGTGCGTTCTGCTGAGGCAGACGCCCTCTGATACATCCCAACGCCCCAGGAGAGAAACCGCCCGGGAAGCATCATCATCCCGATTAATGTCACAAACCCTACAAAGACACCCAGAGAGAGGTTTCCTAAGACATAGGTGAAGCCTCCCAGGTATATGAGTACACCAGTGACAACTCCGAAAAGAGTCGGGAGCAGGGGCCTGTACAGAGCAAAGAGTCTGAACGCCTCAACACTCAGGTCAGTGAACTTCTTGTTCTCTATTTCTACCCTGTTCACTTCTCTTTCACCAGCTGCATAGGACTTAATGACCTTCATTCCTACAATGTTCTCAGCGAGAACAGAACTGAGACGCCCATACCTCTGGCGTGCCTCAAAGAACACAGGGCGCACCTTCTTTGCGAAGGTGTAGACAAAGCCTACCATGATGGGCAATAGGACAAGCATGTACATTGTGAGGTATGGATTCAGTACATACATAGCAGCATAGACTCCGATTGTCATGGCGAAGCCGATGAAGATGACTCTGAATCCCCAGTATTCAAACTCCCGTATCTGTGTCACATCCGTGGTGACTCTTGCAAGAAGTTGACCTGTTTCTTCTCTGTCGAAGAACGCTAGATCTTTATCCATCAATGAGTCGTAGAGTTCTCGCCTGAGTTCATATATGACCCTCTGACTCATGACTGCAGCTCCATATCTGCCAATTATGTCGAAGACCGCATAGAGTCCTGCAAAAGAGATGTATAGCATGACCATGGGGACTAACTGGTCGTAATACCCCCCGTAGACCACTGTATCGATTATGTTCACTAGGACAATGGGTGTAAGGAGATTGAATATGGTTCCTATGCCTGCCGCTGTCAGGAATCCAAAGAGCAATCCTTTGTGCCTTAGTGAATACCTGACGAGTCTTGTCATGTATCCCATAGTAGGTCCCTCCGCTTCGGAGATAATGCCAATGATAAGACTTACGCAATAGACCGTCGGTCGGGACTTGATAACTAGTCACATGAAGTTGCTAAGGTGACTCCCAAGTCTCTACAAAGCTCAAGTTGCTCCGGACTTGGGTAGTCCTTGATTTTCAGAGGCTCTGCAACTAGCTTTCCACCTTTGGCCTCTATGAGCTGAGCAATCTCATCAGGAGCTTCTCCACTCCAACCATACGACCCAAATGACACAGCTGGTCTGCCCTCAAGAGGTTCAAGTTCAGAGAGAATCTGTCGGATTTTTGGAAGCGGTCGCTTCATCCTGGTTGAGCTGCCAAACGCTACTGCACAGGCATCACTCACAGTATTCATATCCTTTGCCTCGATGACTTCACACATCTTGCCCTTGGAGGTCACACCCTCGCAGATTGCCTCTGCCATAGCCTTAGTCCGGCCACGAGTCGATTCATATACAACAGCTACACTCAAACGATTACCTTCTTGTGGCTTAGGAAACCTGTTACACGGAAGAACTAAAGCATATTGGATTAGTCGTATTCGAGTAAAGCAGTTCGGGTGAGCTCATTGACAACAGTTTCTGAGAAGGCAGAGCAGATTTGCAGTTCTCTGATAGCACAATATGGCGATACGATCTCTGAGCGGAAGATGGGGGCCATCGATGAGCTGGTGCTCACTATTCTCAGTCAGAGCACAAACGATGTAAACATGTTCCGTGCATATCGTAATCTGAAGGCGGCATATCCAAGTTGGGACGACGTGCTCAATGCACCGGAAGATGAGCTAGGCGAGGTCATCAAGTCATCTGGCTTCTTTCGAGTCAAAGCTCATCGGATTAAAGCAACCCTCGAAGAGGTGAGGAAGAGAGTTGGGAGGCTCGACCTGTCCCATCTTGAGCGCATGTCCACTGAAGATGCAACAAAATGGCTTGTTTCGTTGCATGGCGTCGGTCCAAAGACTGCTGCGATCGTGCTTCTGTTCTGTTTTGGCAGACCAACACTACCAGTTGACACACATGTCTGGCGGGTCACCAAGCGCCTTGGGCTTATCTCTGAGAAGGCCACTCGAGAGTCTGCCCAAAGAGATCTGGAGCGAGTGATACCCTCAGGTTGTATATATTCAATGAATCACAATCTCATAAAGCATGGTAGAGAAGTCTGCTTGGCACGAAATCCAAAATGCAGCATGTGCTTTCTGAGAGATTTGTGCTCTTATTATCAGAAGAGATCATAGACAGGCCGCCATAGCTCAAATACTCTCCTTAGTAGTTTATCTAGCAACACCTTCAAAAGGAACTGCATTTTTGTACAATCTGCCGTCGATACAAAAGAAGTGGATATCTTGGTAGATACGATTCTCTTACTCATCGGTGCTGCAATTGTGTTCTCGTTTGCAGGCGCAGAGGTAATGAAGAGAATAGGCATCCCTCAGATTCTGGGCTTCATGCTTGCCGGTGTTCTCCTTGCTCTCACGGGACTATTCAGTGCTGAAATGAGAGTGTCACTATATCCGGTTGTGGACCTTGCACTTGGACTGATAGGGTATAACATAGGTATTGAGATTCGGAAGGATGTCTTCGAGGGCAGGGTCCGCCAGATGAGTGCTGTCCTCATCCTAGAATCCATCCTGACCTTTGTCATTGTCACCTTGCTTGCAAATTGGATAACAGGTCAAATCTATCTGGCAGTTGTCCTGGGCGCAGTAGCAGCAGCTACGGATCCTGCCTCGACAGTGATGGTGATTTGGGAGCATCACTGTAAAGGGAATCTAACAGACACTCTGATGTTCGTGCTCGCATTGGACGATGTTGTTGCTATACTCCTCGCTAACGTTTCGATATCTTTTGCTGTCGTTGCCTATATGGTCCCAGGCACTCTGTCAGTCATTGAGATGCTCTCTGCCACTACCTTTGAGATTGTTGTTTCTGCTCTTGTTGGTGGCCTTGTAGGATTTGGAATGGTCTATTTCATAAATGCGGAAGAGAACCGTGGGCGGCTCCTTGAATTAGAACTTGGTACAATCATCCTCCTGGTTGGGCTCATGGCTTTCTTTGAGATAAGTCCCATCCTCTCCTGCATGTCATTCGGGTTTGTTGTAGGGAACTGGACTGAACCATCGAAGGACCCAGTGAACCATACCTTGAAGACCGTTATGACACCTATCGTGATGATATTC
>CAYPUO010000357.1:0-4257 GCA_964413775.1 uncultured archaeon | reverse complement strand
CGACCTGTCTTGGCTCTGTTCTTGTGCCATGCGTGACAGCCCATTCCTATGCAACACGTACAATGCCAATAAGAGAATAGGGAGTATGATGATGAGCCATAGCCCTGGGTCACCCAATGGGTACCACGGTATTGGTTGAAACAAGAATCATCTCACACTCCTTGATAGTCTTTCATGCAGTTGATCACAATTGATATGTGATTGGTCCTCGTCAAGTGTGTAGCAAACTGACAGTCCTTCCTTAAGTGTCTTCATCTGCTTCTCTTGTCTAAACGGCAAGAACGTGGAACTAAAACCTCAAGTCAAGTTGCTGTCTTGCAGCAAGACCAAGTGGAGCTTTAGAGGATGGGGACAGAATGGTCTCTTGTCTTGCAATATGGTCCTTATTGTAGGGGTACTTCTTTGAAATCTCATCTTAATAGGCGAAGATGTCGGTAAAGTGATAGTACTATGACTCTCTATCATTCAATCATAACAAGTAACTTCTCAATAGAATCACCGGTCTGCTTTCTAATTAAGATAATAAGCTGCTTGAGTAGACCCTCTATCTCTTCACTCTCAATGTCAACAATCTTTCCTTTACTATCTACAAAGTTTACATGGAGAGATGGATTTAGCTCATAGTGTTTTTCACCTTTGAATGAAAAGCTCTGTACAATGCCCAACTCCTCGAATACAGTCATATTCTTCAGTATTGTCGACTGACTCATAGTAGGTAGCCTCTCTCTAACTTCATGATATACTTCGGAGAAGGAGGGATGCTGACTCCCTTTTTCCTCTAGGACTTTTAGTAATTCAATCCTCTGAGGCGTAAGCCTGAGTCCTTTCTGCCTTAGTCGATCGTTCACCAGTAATCCGTCGCCATTGGCATAATAAGTCTATCTAAGATAACTTTTATATGAAAGTGACTTCTATCTACAACTAGGGTGAAATTGAGATGAAAAAGGACAAGCTTAAACATACAACAACAGACGCCGGAATTCCTGTTTCCAGCGACGAGTTTTCGCTCACTGTAGGACCTGATGGTCCAATCTTGCTGCAGGACTCCTACCTGATTGAACAGATGGCAAACTTCAACCGGGAAAGGATTCCTGAACGGCAACCTCACGCAAAGGGTTCAGGAGCATTCGGTTACTTTGAGGTGACCAAAGATGTCAGTGCCTACACCAAGGCGGCGGTGTTTCAACCAGGCACAAAGACTGATACTTTGGCCCGGTTCTCCACCGTAGCTGGCGAACGCGGTAGCCCTGATACCTGGCGAGACGTTCGCGGGTTTGCACTAAGGTTCTACACCACCGAAGGTAATTATGACATGGTAGGTAATAACACACCGGTGTTCTTTCTCCGTGATCCCATGAAGTTCCAGCACTTCATCCGCTCCCAGAAGCGACGAGCGGATAGCGGGCTCCGTGATAATGATATGCAATGGGACTTCTGGACTCTGTCCCCCGAGTCCGCGCACCAAGTCACGATACTATTTAGTGACCGCGGAATTCCCAAGACTTGGCGGAATATGAACGGCTATTCCAGCCACACCTATATGTGGGTCAACGCAAAGGGCGAGCGTTTCTGGGTGAAGTATCACTTCAAGACTGACCAAGGCATTGACTTCCTTACTCAGGAGGAGGCTGACCGGATCGCCGGTGAGGACGCGGACTTCCACCGACGCGACCTGTTCGAGGCAATCAAGCGAGGTGATTATCCCAGCTGGACGCTTAAGGTGCAGATCATGCCTTTCAAAGAAGCCGAGACCTACCGATTCAACCCCTTTGACCTGACCAAGGTATGGCCGCACGGTGACTACCCGCTTCATGAGGTCGGTCGACTGACACTCAATCGCAATCCAACTGATTTCCATACTGAGATCGAGCAGGCCGCGTTCGAACCGAACAATCTTGTGCCTGGCATCGGTCCCAGTCCGGATAAGATGCTACTTGCTCGCCTCTTCTCATACTCTGATGCTCATCGGGCTCGTTTAGGAGTCAACTACAGGCAGATCCCAGTTAACAGGCCAAGAAGTCCGGTGCATAGCTATAGCAAGGATGGTGCCATGCGCATTGACAATGTGTCTGACCCAGTGTACGCACCAAACTCGAAGGGAGGACCGAAGGCTGATGGAGAGCATTATCCCCATGTCGAGGTCTGGAATGCTAGTGGAGAGTTCGTCCATGCTGCCTATACCCTGCGAAAAGACGATGACGACTGGGGGCAAGCCGGCACCTTAGTCCGCAAGGTCATGGACAATGCGCAGCGTAGTCGTCTGGTATCCAATGTCGTCGGAGCCCTCAAGAATGGCGTATCTGAACCAGTGCTACAACGTGCAGTCGAGTACTGGCGTAGCATAGATAAAAACATTGGTGATCGCATCGCTAAAGGGGTATCTAGCGACTGATCTGAGCAGTACATACTATGCAGTGCTTCATTCATTGAATTCCAAAGTGTGTGTTCGACTCAGACATCAATTGAAGGACGATAATAGATTGCCTGTGATAAGAGAAGCAAGCCTTCCGCATGAAGACTCTTAGGATTATAACCATGTACTTTCCACAACAACGGCAATGATGTCAATGACTACAATCACATCAACGACAGCAAGAATCTCCGTTGCCCAGTGACAACAATGACAAGTACTGCGACTCCCTCAACAATTGCATCGACATCTGCTTCTCTTGTCTGCATGGCAAATACCCATTACCCAGAATCTCCAGTGCCGTGACGATCTAGGACGCCTTTTCATGATACGAAGACAAAGAAAGGGACGAAGACCTCTTTCTGGTGCTCGAGTCCAATCGATGGGAAAAACGAATCAGAGAATCCCGAAATCTATATTCTCTCACGGTCGCACTCCTGTTGTGATTGTGCCACAAGCGAGGAAAGAGTAATCCGACATGATGAAGGCTCTAATTGTCTATGGGACCAGGTATGGAGCAACTACAGGTACTGCAGAAGAGATGTCCGAGACGCTTGCTGGAGAAGGCTTTGATGTGCGAGTCATAAACGCGAAGAAAGAGAAGGTCAAAAGTATCTCTGAGTATGACTTGGTGATCATAGGCAGTGGGATGAGGATATTCAGGTGGACTTCTGATCCTGAGAAATTCATCAAGAAGTTCCAGAGGGAGTTGAGGATGAAGAAGATGGCACTATTCGTTTCTTCAGGGGCGCAGGCGCTACACAAGTATAATGGCAAGACTGAGGATATGGAGAAGGCCTGGAATGGCTATCTAGTGTCGAAGAAAGAGAAATATTCTCTTCAACCAATCTCCATGGCGATCTTCGGGGGCGTCTGGAATTACAATCAGATGGGATTCCTATTCAAGCGGACCATGGAACCTTTCAAGGAGGAGCTAAGGAACGCAGGAATTCAAGAGGTAGAACCTAATGTCTTTGATATGCGTGACTGGGATGAGATAAGAGCTTGGACACTTGAGCTGGCACATAAGGTACAAGTCTGAAGATGTCCCAAATGAGGTTCTATCAAGAAAGAAGAATGAGGACACTTGAGGCTCCCCTGAAACCATGAGGACTACCTCTGTTTCTCTTGCCTATGTTGCGGATAGCCAAATCCAAAGGCTTCCCATGTCATGATGATTCTCTGTTCGATGCTAAGGGTTTTTACAAAGTGATTTGGTTAAATTACTGCTGTAGTTTACAAATCGATACTTGTGAAGGAGTGGAATTTCATTGGGAATAATGGATTTGATAGGATTCACAAGATGTTAGAGATCGCGCATACTGATGCAGCAGTCTTTCCCCCTACCATGATTTACAATGAGGGATGGATGTTGCGAATAGTCCTCTCATTCCAGTTCGAAGGAGTCCGGTGTCTTCCGTTCTCTGTTCGTCCAAGGGCGAGATGGTTCTCAGAAGCATTGATTGCATCACCGTTCCTTCCACGCAGAAGAGGCGACCCACTCGGAGAGAGTCACACGCACCTTGATGCTGCAATTGGCCATTTCGATTTCTATCCTGGAACGAAGGCGGGACTTGCTCTCAGGCCTAATGCAACACAATTCGTGGTCACTGAAGCGAAGATGTTCAGTCATTTATCTAAAGGGACAACGAATACCCCCTACTATGACCAAGCCGCGCGGAATGTAGGATGTATTGCATGGGCAATCAGTCAATCAAGTAGGTCCGTCGAAGACTTCGAATCACTTGGCTTCTATGTCCTTGCACCTCAGGAGCAGATAGCTGCAGGTGTAGTCTCGGAGCAGATCCAGAAGTCAAGTATCAAAGAGAAGGTCAGTCGTCGAGTCA
>CAYPUO010000356.1:0-4263 GCA_964413775.1 uncultured archaeon | reverse complement strand
CTAAAGGTGCAATCAAGAATGAAACAGGCTCCTGGAAATGGGCGGGATTCTCAGTAGCATACCAAGTGTCGCTCGCGTACGTTGCCGCTCTTGCAATTGTTGTCGTAGGAGGGTTGCTCATTGGCTGACAGAGAGCTGCCTAGATGGCCCATGTACTTGAACGGACTTTTCGGACTAGCCTATCTTGTCTTTGGCGTGTTCTATCTCTTGTCCGGAGTTGGCGCGATTGTACCAGTCGCAGGCGCGTCAGACCCAATCGGGTCTCTTATGCTAGTTATTGTTTCAGTAGTCTACATTGCTGGACTTCCGATGCTCTCTAAAGGCGAAACAGAAGGATACGCGTTCACATTGGTCGCGACTGTACTAGCTGCTCTGCTCTTCTTTCTGCAGATATTGGTGCTGGCTTCAGACGCACTCGGATGGTTCCTTGGATTCAGTGATTGGGCAGACTGGAGCGTCCTCCAAGATGCGGGGCCTTCGCTCTGGCTCTTTCTGTTTGTTATTCTGGCGATGGGCATTCTCAGATTCTCCGGCAGACTGGGTGGCGAGAAGGGTATATTCCCAACTGGAGGTGAATAAATGCTGAAAGAAATCCTTCAGAGCATACTTACTGGACATTTGAAGAGCAAACAAGAGATAGCAGAGGAACTAGGAATCCAACCTGAAACCCTTGAAGACATGCTTCATCTCCTGACAGAGAGAGGAATGCTCCGAGTTATGGAATGTGACGAACACCCACAGGCGGCATGTGCCCATTGCCCAATGGCTGAGGGGGCCTGCAGTAGCAATATTGCCGGAGAGGCGTACTATGTGACAGAGAGGGGTAAGCGCTACGCAGCAAAGTAATCGACTGAAATCGAAAAGCAGATAGTCGTAGGTACATATCATGTAGCCTGTGGTTATTGAGGTGGCAATCAATACATTCGGTCTATTATCAGCACTTGCGGTTGGATTACTCCTCTCTTACTATCTTATGCACTACAAGTCAAGTTGGGTCAAGATTCCAAGGATTGTAGCCACAGTTTTGATTGCTGTGACTGCCATCATGGTCCCCTTTAGGCCTACAGGAGCTTCCAGCTAATGGCATACGATATAGGCTCGTTGTTCCCCACTGGCTTTCAGTACTCAGAGAGCGCGGTTCAACTTGATGCAAGTAGTGTCCACTATTCCGAAGTGCTATCGAACGTCTATATTGTGAGAGATGCTTTTGTTACCATCATAGTTGCCACAAATGAGTCGGTGCCACAACGTAATGTTACCTTTTGGTTAGTTGACACAAATCTAGCAAGCGTTAGATACTTGGAAGGAAACTACTCGGAAAGCCCTGCAGATTAGACTGCCATATCTCTATTCCGAATTTCCCCAGACCTCAGCTTGGCGGGTGATTGCATTCCAAAACACCCTTCATGACGAACCAATCGTGGTCACGCTCCGCGTCGGCTCTATGGAATTTGAAGACTCGGGGGCAGGTACGTACTCACACTAGTGAATATCTGCCTGATGCCAGGAATGGTGATTTTGATTTCATGGATTCATATTGCAGGATATCAGTTCATGAATCGGGATTGTGGCAAAGCCAATCAAACTCAAGATGGTCAGTCGGCATCAGGAGTGGCGCTGTCATAGTCTTTCGGATTCCGCCGCTCTCTCTTTGTATCCTCCGAGCCGGTCCACCCTCCAACACGAAGAGGTGGCAGGGTGCTGCGCATGCCTAGCGTGAATGAAACGTCATAGCCATACGACCCTGCAAGCACTCCTTTTCATCAGAACGAGGCGCAGCATGGTACGCACGGATTGGATATCTCCTGTTGCCTTTTGTGTAGTCGATAGCAAAGATGACGAGAAACGCCACGAGGGTCAAAACGGTCAAGATTAATAATCCAAAGCTGCTATCCACAGTATCATCCAGCTACGCATTGAAGCAGGAGCTTCTGAGGATTTGTAACATGGTACTGGGATAGCAGAAACACAGCAACAAGTTCCTCATATTGACAATCTCAGCGGCTTTTTGTATTCTCCCCCAAAAAAATGCTGGAAAGAGATAGATTTGGTATCCGCTTGTTGACAAATATAGAATGGTGAGAGGAATGGCAACTCGACACCATACACCGCAGGCATAGTCATACCCATGAACAACCTCGTTATCATCTCTGGATTCGGATCCTGTCAAGGTAGACGTATACTCTGTCACAGGAGTCAAATAGCCCCGCATTGTACAATTGAACCGATAACTACGTGGCTAAGGCACCTGTTACTTCTGATACATGGCGAAATAACGTCGGTCATTAAGATGTAGGTCCATTCAACAGATTTCTGCTGGGCCGAAAATAACACAGATCGCAACTAATATCTCCTTCCAAACTAATGGTTACTCCTCTAGCTCCGAGGAAAATGACCATTCAAAAGTATGACATAGCAGTTTAGAGTCACTTGGTCATATGGTTTCAAAATGAACATGGCCTACCTTGAGATTGCGAGCATTTGCATCTTCAAGATTCCCATAACAATCAATCGGAACAGACCTTCTTTTTCGATTTGGCGCTTTCTATTCAAATGTGAAGACTTACCTATTCTTCAGCCGTCCATCTAGGAATGCAGCAATCTCAAGAGTGATGTTAGCAACAAGCCTAGAGCTCAAGCAATATCTCTTCTTTAACGATCTTAGCAACCACATGCGAGTTTGTCCTCTGCACCCCATCAATATTCATGATCTTTCTCACGACCCGGTTGTACTCATCTTGACTTCTTGCACGGGCAATAACAAAGAAGTCAACATCTCCATAGGTCCAATAGACATTCATCACACCTTTGGTATCTGCTATCTGATATGCCAAATCCTCGAATGAAGGACCATGATGTGCTATTACGTGAATAACTGTGAGGAATTGGAAACCAACCTTATTGGGGTCTATTATCGCTGAATAGCCCTTAATAACTCCGTCTTTTTCTAGCTTCTTCACCCTGTAGTGCAATGTTGATACTGGGGTAGAGATGTTATCAGCTATTTCCTGAAGGCTCCTGCAGTCCATTTGAAGTTCACGCAGTAGTTTGTAATCCAGCTCATCTAGCTTCGCCATGTATTCCTCAACTCACGAAAACAGATTCCTACGAGCGTTGCTCTTTCACTTGGTGCTGGTCAAATCAAGTAAAAACTAGCACTTAAGGGTTGTTAGAAGCGCTCGTTCAATCTGTATCTGCAGGAGAAATGAGATTTAAAATATCTCTTATGGTCTTTCTCTCAATATCTAGAATTGCATCAGCTGCTTTCTCAGCCCTTCTCTCCCCAAGTAAGGGAGAAGATGCATTGATGAAGTTTTGGCGAACCTTCTTTGAATCAAGTGTTGGGAAGTCCTCGCCTTCGATAGAAACTACTGAACCATCATTCAGAGTAATCTTAATTTGGCTAAAGTAGTTCTCGCACTTCATATTCGTTTCGATTGTTACCTTTTCCGCAATGTCGGCAACTGACCTATCTCTAAAATCATCGACACTTCTGGGGGTAACTTCTCGATGCTTCAGGGCAATTCCTGTGGCGCATGGAATAGACTTGTAGGCTTGGGTTTTATTCAAGAAGGGGCCAGTGTCCAGTACGCTCTTGCTTAGCGGGCCCTCCGTCACCTTTGGTCCAGCAGTGATGTGAATGTTTCGCACATCTTCATAATTGATATCATCTTGCGTTGCAAGAAGAACAACATTATGGATGACTGGTAATATTGATGTAATGACACTATATGGCTTCAGAACTATATTGAGAATACTGAAGTTATTTCCAAGGGTTTGAATTACCTCGTCTGCCTCTTTGGGGTGCACTCCACAATAAGCATTGTAGAAACCCCTGTCACCTTCAAAGGAGTTCTGAGCCCCAGTGCAACCTGACTTAGCAAGCATGGCTGACGTAATACCATTCTGGGCGGCCAAACCGCTACTATACAACCATTCAGGCGTCCCGTTAAGCCAACATTGCATTAATCCAGATGCAAGGTTTGTGGATAGTGCAATCGCATTCATTATTTGCTTCTTGTCCAGTTCCAACATCTTTGCCGCCGTTGCGCTAGAACCCAGAACTCCATAGATTGTTGTGCCCCTCCAGC
The DNA here is from genome assembly GCA_964413775.1 of uncultured archaeon. Taxonomy (GTDB): domain Archaea; phylum Asgardarchaeota; class Thorarchaeia; order Thorarchaeales; family Thorarchaeaceae; genus MP5-2226. The sequence continues at coordinate 172 of CAYPUO010000356.1, read as the reverse complement.
CTCTAGGACCCGAATACTTGGCACAAAACTCGCCTATTTTGAGATTCACTTCATAACCTGCAACCATGGATGTGATAAGTCGCTTTCCATCATTATTACCTCTTTCTCCAATTGCAAGAGCAGGGGGAATTGTATGTGGACCTGGATGAAGACCTCTTAGCGTATCCTCTTG
>CAYPUO010000355.1:0-4265 GCA_964413775.1 uncultured archaeon | reverse complement strand
CTTCAAGTGTGTCGGCGATGACCGATGGTAGCGTCCCCTGTCTTCGCTGCAACCATATGTTTGCTTCTCTTGGACTGGGATATCTCAATACGGATGGATGCTTGAGCGGAATATTCGTCAGATTGTTCAGCATCCTTGTTAGACTCCTAAAGGATGTGCGTGCATGTAGTATTGATACACACTATAATATAAGTTAACCTAGTTGAGGCAATATACGGGTATACATTATAGCAATGGCCATATTTGCCACTCTTGTATAAGCTATTACCTTCACAATTAACCCGATAATGGCAATTCTTATAAGCAAATGAGTGCAATATGAACATATGGGTTGGTCTGTGGAAATCGTGGCTAAGGAAAAGAGAGCGCGGAGATGGATTGAAAAACTGAGTGTGATGACACGAAGTTGTGCCTGTTCTGCCGGTGGAACTCTATTCACCTTACCTTGAATTACCATGGATCGGGGAAAACAGAGGCGAGAGGATCCGGATGCGGGTTTCTCGCCCCTGAACTATCTTAATTGGCACCTAATGAGATGAATCTGTCTTTTGGATTCCGATCTCTTGTATTAGGTTGAAGGAATCACAGGCGTTCGCTCCACTCTTGATGTGGCAAGATGTCCTCACTCCAGCTGTCTTGGTTAGAAATCAGCCGGAACAGGAGAGCCTTAATGCCAAAGGCCTGCTTATGCTATCGAGATATATTGAGCAAAGTAAGAAATGTCATGTCCCATTCAGTAGCAACTGTGCTGCTTTTTTCTTCTATTGCCACTGCATGAAACTTACCGGGGAGCGAATGGAGTGAGTATGGCTTCAATACAACAGATTGCTTCTTCTCACGCCCTTTTTATCTTGAGAAGATTCTGCTGAATGACTCCGTGGAGCGCTCAGGAAATGTGTACCATTAGGAGTCTCTTGGTTGGTCGAATCTTCCCATGATTCCGCTGAGTTGCAATATCCATTGAGGTACTTCTTATAGGTTGACCAACGACCTGATGCAATAGCGGCTGCTGTATTGCATTTCCATGAGTCTTCAACCCATAGGAAATCCTTTTCATTTCTCGTGTATTTCTATGTTAGAAAGGAGTTACCACTATGTTTCTCATGCGGAGCGAGGAGTATCCCCTAGAACAGATGATTGATGTCGCTGCAGGACGTACCCGCGCTGATACAGTGATTAAGAATGCAAACGTTGTAAACGTCTTCACAAATGAGGTAATGAAAGGCGATGTAGCTATTCATCGAGGGTTCATTGCGGGTGTCGGCGACTACGTTGGAAACGAAGTCATCGATGTGGGGGGCAAGTATGTCGCTCCATCGTTCATTGATGGACACGTACATGTTGAGTCTTCAATGGTTATGCCAATACAGTATGCGCGTGCTGTGGTTCCGCATGGTACCGGGGCAGTCATCGCAGATCCTCATGAGATAGCAAATGTCCTTGGGATGGAAGGCATAATGTACATGAGCAAGAGCATGCGTGGGGGCCCGCTGGAATTCTACATTATGCTCCCGTCATGCGTCCCGTCAACTGACATGGAGACGAACGGTGTAACGCTTGACTTTCTGGACATAAAACCGCTCATGACCGAACACTATGTCCTAGGTCTTGCTGAGGCTATGAACTACCCTGGAGTTATTTTCAAAGACCCAGAGATACTGGAAAAGATTCAGGTGGCTCTTCGCCAGGGCAAAAAGATTGATGGGCATGCTCCAGAAATCATGGCATCAGACCTTAATGCATATGCAGCAGCGCGGATTTCCTCAGAGCATGAATGTACATCACTTGAAGAGGCAAAGAGAAAGCTCAGCGTAGGAATGCATATTCATATCAGAGAAGGATCGACAGCAAAGAACCTGAAGGAACTCGTTGGGCTGGTCACTCCTGGCACAGCGCTATCTTGCAGCTTCGTCACTGATGATCGCAACACTCTGGACCTTATCACAAAAGGGCACATCGACAGCATCATTCGAGATGCTATCGGTTACGGGCTGGACCCAATACTAGCGATAAAGGCAGCCACTCTCTCTACCGCTCGTCACTATGGTATTCAATATCTTGGCGCTATTGCTCCTGGATATCACGCTGACCTCGTTGTTTTGGATTCACTTGAGAAAGTCAATGTGCAGATGGTCTTCAAGCAAGGTGTACTCGTTGCAAGAGATGGCAAACTCACAAATGAATTCGGCATACAGGAGCAGCCCCGTCTAAGACGCTCAGTCAACATACACTGGCTTGAACCTGAAGACCTGCTCGTAAAGGCAGCCGGCCCAAAAATGAATGTAATAGGTGTTATCCCTAATCAAATCGTTACAGACCGCTTGATTGAAGAGCCAAATGTGAAGGACGGATATGTGATCCCTGATGTCGACCGTGACATTGCAAAGATTGCCATTATTGAGCGGCATAACGCGACTCCCCCGAAAGGCATCGGTTTTGTGAAAGGGATTGGACTAAAGGAGGGCGCCTTGGTATCATCGATTGCACACGACAGCCATAACATCGTTTGTGTGGGTACCAATGATCATGACATGATAGAGGCAGCAATTCAGATTGTGAGAATGCAGGGTGGCATCGCTATCGTACGGGATGGGAAGGTCACCGCTTCTCTGCCACTTCCGATCGCTGGCCTTATGTCCGAGCGGCCAGTTGAATGGGTCAGTGAGCAGTTCATAGAGCTAAAGGAAAAAGCAAGGGAGCTTGGGAGCACGCTTAGCGAGCCCTTTATGACGATGGCGTTCCTCTCACTTCCAGTCATTCCAAAGATTAAACTGACTGACATGGGTCTTGTGGATGTTGAGCGATTTCGATTCATAGACCTCTTTGAAGTTGAGTAGGTGAACTGAGGTCAGCATCACTCACTTCAACTCAATCCCAGCTCAATCTTCGCATCGAGGATCTGATTTCTCTTCTTGTTGCCAATATAGATGGCAGCTACAGCGCCAACGAAGACGAGCAGTGTGGCGAAAACAAACGCTCCCAGAAGGAATGCTAAGTATATCGGGTTTGGAAATTGAAGCAGATTAAATGTGAATCCCCTGAATATGAGTAGGGCCACCTCAATTATCAGGAACGCGAATAGCATTAGTCCGGCGCCAAGCTCTCTCTCGTGAATATAGACCTGAAGTGCAGTCTGCAAGAGAAGCGCGGAGACGAAATTACCCAGTATACTGAGCACAACGACTTCATCTCCTCTAAAGAACCAATACGGGATATTGGGTGGGTTTGCCGTGCCCCAGGGCGTCAGGAATTGGATGTACACCATTGAAATGAAGAAGAACAGCTCGAACAACATCATCAGGAGAGTACCTAGTCCAGACACCCTCAGAATGCTATTGTCCACACTATCTGCCCAATCGAAATTCGTCAGCTTCTCATACCTGGGGTTCACGGGATGCGCCCATGAGCTCTGTTGAATACAGCTTGGTTTTTGGCAGTTGATAATCGTAAACAGCTTGCCACCATAGTTGCCGACTCTCTTCTGTATATCCTTCTCACAGATCAAGTCGCCGCAGACATGACAGACCGCCTTTGCAAGAATATCGGGGTGATGCACGCAGTTCCTACCTTGATTCCTCCCAAGGACAGGGCTTCCGCAGTATTGGCATCGAGTCACTGAATCCTTGGACTGATATACTACTTCCGCGCCGCAGACCGGACATAGGATTCGTTCTTCTGACATTTCACCATCTCCCAGAGAACGTTTCCTTCTCCTGCTCTCTTTCGTCACGTGGGCTAATGTAATGAGCTTTAACGTCCCATGTCCTTGTGGTCCCTCTCAGCACTGACTCCTTATGTTGTGCAGGTGCACCAATCTTTATGCCCTTCTCTCTGGCCTCTTGAAGTGAAACGAAGTCAGTCCGTCTGATTATTTTCACAGCCTCTATTGCAACTCCAATGAGTCCAACGTAAAAGAGGGCTGGGATTATTACAATTCCTGCGAGGAGGAGTGCGATACCGACAACAATGGGTATGGCAATGATGATCAGGATAATGACCAAGATGAATGCGCCAGCATCGTTTCCACCTCTTCCGCCGCCTCTTCCTCCTCCCGATTTGCCCATACTCTGTAGGAGCCTGAGTGAAAAGTATAAGACATACTTCATTATTCCCGCGTAGGCGCGTAGAAATTTGCCGTAGAGGTGACCGAGCTTTGAGAATCTTCCCCCTGCCTTCCCAAACAGCTCCTCAATTGGAATGACCAGTGATGAGGTTGTGACTGCTGGCCTGTACCTGCCTTCAAAACACTTCCTGCAGAGAAACAC
>CAYPUO010000354.1:0-4276 GCA_964413775.1 uncultured archaeon | reverse complement strand
GAAATACACTGTATCGGTGCCCTGCCGCATTGGAAGATTGTTTGTGTCGAGAGAGGATTTCAACGAAATCAACGCACCAAGATCTTTAGCGTATTCCCTTGACAGAAGGTGCCCCAAAGGAGCCTCATAGAAATCAGGATCTGCGTTGTGACGATAGAGGTCATCATATGCTAGCTTTTTGGCTTCAATCATGATATGGTAACGCTCAGCCGACGTTGACGTGTAATCATCAAATGAAAACTGTTCCATGATATTAAGCATCATTAGGGCTGCAAAGCCCTGCCCATTTGGAGGGTGCTCATAGACCTCAAGTCCTCTATAGTTCGTAGAGATAGGATTCGTTACTTCACTCCTATGCTCCGCCATGTCTTCAAGGGTCAAGAAACCGCCATCCTCTTGAACCGTCTTGACTATAGCTTCAGCAATCCATCCTTTGTAGAAGACGTCAAGCCCTTCTTCTCCTACTTGACTGAAGACCTCAGCCAACTCAGTGTTTCGCATCTTGGTTCCAAGAGAAGGTGGCAACCCCTCAACTGTGAACACACGTTGAGCTTCTTCGTTTCTTAGTACCGAATATGTATACTTCCATTGCTCGGAGATTACAGGAGAAACTGGAAAGCCGTTCTTCGCATATCCTATTGCATACTTGAGAACATCATTCAGCTCAAGATTTCCATGCTCCTTCTGAATCGTGTACCACAGGTGCATCGCACCGGGTACATTGACTGTTGACCCTCCCCGTTCAGGCATTTCCTTTAGCCCTTGAGAGAGAAGGTCATCTAGTGTCGCAAGAGACCCTGACCTTCCGGACCCGTTGTAGCACATTGGCTCTTTTTGGTCCGGAATATGAATCAACGCAAAGGCATCACCGCCGCATCCAGTACTAAAGGGCTCAACGACGTCCAGAACTGCAGCAGATGCAATGGCGGCATCGACTGCATTTCCACCTTCTTTCAGTATCGAGATTCCCGCCTGAGTCGCAAGAGGCTGCGAAGTAGCAACCATAGCCCTAGGTGCAAGGACATCTGATCTACCAGTCGCCTGTCGCCAGAACATTTCAGCTCACTTTCTTACTCGCTTATCGTTGATGGACTCTAATCTTCATCTTAACTCATCATATACAACATACTCAGCAGATGCTTGAAGCTAATTAATGTCGCTTTCAAGGAACCATTCACAACGACGACCCACTACCTTTTAAGATATCAAGACAAATATCCACAGTTAAGACAGTAGAGCTGAGGCACTCAGTTTAGGGTCAGAATCCAGGTGATATGTCATGTCTAGCAACGGAGAAGGAATCATTGTCTACGCGTCGCTTGAGTTGTTAAGGAAGGCTGTGGAAAAGGTTCTCTTTGATTTCAGTGAGTCGTACGAAACCCTTGGTGGCACCGTATGTGAAGAAGTGACCAGCGTTGCCGTTGGAGACACCATTGTCTTTATGGAAAACATCGATAATCTCCCAGCGGAGATTATTGCCGCCAAAATCGGTGATGACCAGTGGTACGTTATGAGCACGACAAAGCCGCCAAAATCAGGATTTCCAACAACGCAAGATGCAATGCGAGTTGCTGCAGCTGAAACAAAGAAACTCAAGATACTAAAAGACTATCTGGCCCGCGAAGCAGGCAACCTGATTATTAAGGAAGTCCAACAATGGCAGCCCGACAAGCTGGCGGACGCTGATAGAATCCTAGGAATCATATCTTCAACAGAGAAAAGATGGAAACACTAGCCGACCTCAAGACGATGCCCATTCCGACCTCATCGCTGTTGCTCGTTTCAGACAATGCGAGAGAGCATACACCTGAAACATGATCTCGTCTTCAGGGGATGGTGCTGCAATCTCTTCATTATCCACTACTTCTCCAACTATATCCCAGAGCATGTTGAGATTTTCAGGTTGAAGCGATGATGCTAGTTCAATTATCTTTCCAGCAGCATCTACAGCGCTTCGTAAAATCCAGTCGAGGCCAATCAATCGGAGAAGCAAGGTCTGCCTTTGAGCCGTTGGCTCTTCAATGACATGAGAAATCAGCATGCATGTTAGGCCTGGATATGATAGAGACACATCATCTTGTAGAGCTCCTTTCTTGAGTCCATCTACCAGGGTGGTAATTAGCTCGAAGTTGGAGTCAATCTGATGAGAAAGAGTGGAGCTAGGAAATACATGGTCAACCAGACTTGAACTCAGCGGAGAATCAAGAGATTCGCAGTCAATCCTGATTGAACTGCCGCATCGTAGCACAGTGTGTGCATCACGATGCTTCACGAGTCCAGAAGCTATGGAAGCAAGATCATTTCCACAACAATTGCAGATTGTAGAGCCAAGTATGGCAGTTTCAATTGTATTGAATACTTCACGGACTTGCTCTTCGTTGTCAACTCGGCGCATATTGACTCTTCCATCCTGAAGTATTGTGATGCTCATCTCGCCAGTATCAACTCGCCCGTACCCTAGGTCTCTACTGCACTTTACGTCCTCAAAGAGCGCCCGAAGACACTCTGACAACTCACATAACAGGTTCGCATCAAAGACTCCGAAGTTGACCCTTTCGCCAGAAGGAACACCATTATGGATTCTAAGTTCCGCCATCACTTTCTGATCCGTATCTTTGCATGGCCTGGTAAGCACAATTCCGCCCTCAGGCGGGTCCGTGGCAGTCTTGAACCGAAGTCCAGTCTTTTTCATTATTAGATTCTGGACCTGTTTCCGGGACTCTTCAAACACAGAGAGCATGAGGATTGGACACCGGTCAATGGTTGCAAAGCCTACAATAGCAGCTCGTGTGAAACTGGCGCACTTTGGAAAGCCACAAAGACCACAGTCGAATTGCGGGCTCGCTTTCAGCGTTCGTGTCCAGATACTGCTCATTTGTCAACCCAGCGAATTGAAGAGAGTTATTGCCATAGTTTAACATATCGATATCTGCGACATCTCTGAGAGGTTACTTGGTCTGCCAGTCTGATTGCAGGCACAATCGTGGTGACCAAGTTTCATTCATCTGTTGTAGCAATATCAAACGCAATATCAGGAATGAAAGAAGGAAATGCTGCGATTCTGTATTTAGACAGAAGGAGCCCTGCTTCATCTAACGTCAGTTTTATTAGACATTCCTAGTCCTTCGAGGTTGACGGGAAAATCCATGGAGAAAATGCGGCAGAAGATGCGTTGGGATCAACGCTCTGAGGTTTTCAAGACAGCCTTCCTGCTTGTGGTGGTGGTCGGAGGAACTCTTGCAGGATATGGTCTCTTCATGGCAGCAATGGGCACCACAAGCCCACTGGTAGTGGTCACAAGTGGATCCATGGAGCCAACACTCTATCGTGGAGACCTACTTGTACTGCAACACAGACCCCAAGAAGACATCCATCTGCTCGATATTGTGGTGTACCAAGATACAACCTACCATACAGACGGACCAATAGTCCACCGAGTAGTCGAAATCGATATTGTCAATGGAACATACTATTACTACACCAAGGGCGATAATAACGCGATGCGAGATCCGGGAGTGCGTACGTATAACGAGATTGTAGGAGTTGTGGTGGAGATAATCCCGGCCATTGGGAATGTCAGCCTGTTCCTCAGGACTACTACAGGAATAGCTACAGTTGCTGTCATTTTCATTGCCATTCTTGTTGTACCAGAGTTTGTATGCAAAGATGAGGAAAGCGAACAGAAGCCTATAGAAAAGGAAGAGAAACCAAAAGATCAAGAGGGGCCCTCATCGAAACCAGATTCCTGAATGCTGACACACCTCCATGTTTATGTATATGTCACGTTCTTCTGATGAACAGGTTAAGGGAAGTGAAAGTGAATTCCGAATTCCTGAGCAAGTTCGTTGATGCTATGAATGCTGGGATAGTACTAGTTGATTCCGATAATCAAATCGTGCTATTCAATAAGCTGGCAGGAGAAATGCTCCAGCAGATTCCTGAAGACCGCATTGGAACGCCGCTACTCAGGTGTCACGGAGAAGTTTCTGAAGAAAACGTCCTGAAAATGATTAATGACATGAGGACCGGAGCACTTGAGAAATACGAAGGATGGGTCAATTTCAGAGGAAGAATGCTCTATGAATATGTCTATCCAATATTCGGAAAAAACGGCGACTTCTTGGGAGTCGTTGAGGAACTTCACGACGCATCGGAAAAGGCCGAATACCTGAAGTCGAGAGGAGAATGGAAAGATATCCATGTATCGGGCATTGGAGAGAAGTCGCCACGAAGCCCTCATTCAAGCACAATGAAGTGAAACGCACTAGGAGAAGTA
>CAYPUO010000353.1:0-4283 GCA_964413775.1 uncultured archaeon | reverse complement strand
AGTTCTATACCAAGGAGATAGAGATCCTGCTTGGGCTTCGCAAGAGAGAGAAGAGGAAGAACAAGACCGCAAACGGGAGAGTGAATGTTCTCTCACCAGAAACCCTTATTGAATGTGTTGACGATTCGATTGCGTCTGCGATTGTGTTCTACAAGAAGGGCGACTATGACTGCCAGTTGCAGTCTAGAGCCATGCAAGAGCTCGCCCCAAAGTACAGAAGCAGAGTGCTATTTGCGAAAGCAGAAACAAGTACGGAGAGGGAGCTGGCTAGGCTCTTCAAAGTCAAGAGGACTCCTGAGCTATTCTTCATCATAGATGGTGAGGTGCTTGGTTATGCTGATGACCGAATGACAAGGGCGGAGCTTCGTGATGCGATTGATGAGCTGCTTGATAACCTCGAATAGCACATCGTCAGGAACGAAACGTGTCAGGAACAGAGTGGGAGGGAAGGCGCTACTCAGGCAATAGATCCCATCTTCCCTCGTATGGATGTGGCATCTTCCACAGGAGCCCAGAACTGAATGGCTTCAGTCCTTCGCGTAACCCTCGTTTCTTCTCTTCGTCAACAAGAGCTTTGACAGAAGAGGAAGTCATAATGAAGAACCTAGGAGCATCTGATTGGTTCTTTGGAACATAGACAAATGTATAGTATAGGTTGGACAAGCCCGATACCTCCCCGGTTAGCCATGCACTCTTGTTGAATTGGCCCTTGCATTGGATTCTGAAAGTCTGTCCCTTTGGTGACTCCACAAGCAGATCGGTTCTAGGAGCATTACCTAGTGTGAATGACACAATGTATCCCCGCCGCGTCAGCTCTGCGGCTACGTAGAACTGAGCAGACCACTGGCTTGCATACCTCGTTGACATCTAGTCCTCGAAATCCTGTACGCCGAATCTTGGTTATAATTATAATCTCTGATTTCCTCTTTTGCGCCCAGTTATGACGATATCTGAGTCTTGACTGTTCTATCATAATGCCCTGTGTGACTTCCTCATCATTGTTCATATTGGTATGAGCCCCATTAATGCTCAGAGTAACTATGTGCACAGCCTTTCACAGTCTAGAGTTGGAAATGTCTTGTCTAGTTGACTCATATGGCCACCAATGGAAGGCAATCGCTCGACGAGAAAGACTTTGACGCCCATATCTGCAAGGTCAAGAGCTGCTCGCATGCCTGCAATCCCTGCGCCAATGATCACAACTGGCTTACTTGCATCCGCCATTACTGTATTCACTCCGAGGGTGATACCTGCGGACGTTAAAAAGCGAGTGATAAAATGTTTGTCCTCCGACAATGGAAAGAGCTAGGGTACAAGGGTGATTGTATTTGTGAATCTCATTGGTCTTCTCTAAGGAGTTCCATATAGTGGGTATCCACATACCGACCACCGAGATACGCCTTTTGATGTGCAGTACCATACATCTTGAAGCCCAGCTTCTCATACGCATGAATTGCCCTAGCATTGAAGTCATGGACACTGAGTTCAATTCGCCTTAGGTTGAGATGGGTCCACGCAAAATCAATCAGCAGTCGCATAGCCTCAGATCCGAGCCCCTGGCCCCAGTTCTTCTCTTCATATACCGCAATCCCAAGGACGCATGTCCGAGCTAACCACTCCACATTATGGAGCGCAAGCGTGCCAATCATCTCGCCCTTTGGAAGAGTCTCTATCGCAAAGTGGAACTCACTTCTCTTCTTGAGGCTATCCTCAGCGGCTTGGATCCACTCTCGTTCCATATTCCGTGTAACTGGTAAGTACCCGCCAAGAAACACACGCAACTTGGGGTCATTGAAGTGCTCCATAATATAGTCGAGATGTCGCTCTTCCAGAGGAACAAGTCTAACCTTCTCACCAACCAGCATTTTCTAACCTCATCCAGTATAGCTCAGGTGCGGTTATGAGTCTTAGGCATGGCTTGGATGCGCAGACAGTGCATGTGTTCAGATTGCTCTCCTCCAAAGGCCTGGTGTACATGGACGCCGTCGTTTTTTCGTCGGACCATTCGGTCCATATGGCGCCAAAAATCATGAACAGCCTCCCATTCTATGATGAAAAACTGTGGTAGTTATATGTTACAGAGATAACACATAGGTATCATGAAGGCAGCTAGACTCTACACGCGTGTTTATCTGACGAGAATCAGATATAGGGAGGAAAGCACGCATTTGGACGACCTCAGCAAGATCGAGGTGCGTTTCAAGCCGGTTGTATATGCTAGGTAGCCCTCACGATGATTGGTCCCTGTCACAAGGATGCCACTGCACGCCGCACATTCTTTTGCACTATTTGTTAGCCTAGCCAAGAAAGTGCTCTCGGCTATACCTTGAACTGATATGTGCATATGTTCTGGCCGGATTCAGTATTGTAAGAACAGCTCAGACTTGCATCATAACGTTTCATGAGCACCTTGATTGTGAATAATTCGAGATTCAGGGATAGACTGCCAATCAATTCGTCACTAAGCAGATACTCTCGGACTTGCTTTGATAACGGCTCTCCAGTAGCTCTTGTAATCAGACTGACTCTGTCGAATGACTCATCTGAGCTAAAATCAATGAGCACCGATTTGTCTTTTTTGTTCTGAACATGGAAGATTATCGCGCTTAGGAAAACCAGACTCAATAGCTCATCGGCTCGCACATCGACATCATGGAGCGCGATGAGGGATGTGCTGAAAGAGCCCTCATCGAGAAGACCATAAGCAGTTTCTACAGCAGCGGCAACTGCCTGATACAGACTCACAGATTTGAGTTCCTTGTGATAGATTTCCTTTATTTGTGAGAGCTGCATGACCTGTTTGTTAACAAGAATCGCTTCCTTACTCAATTCGTGTGCGATATTCCGGGACCTCAGTTGTTCGACACTTCCCTCGGGGGTGCTTTCTAAGATTCCAAGATACGTCACTATCCCTTGAAGCAGGTTGCCCATCTTGTGTGTCCACATGTTTAGGTAGTACTCGCTCTCACGGTTGGATAACTCAAGCTCCTGGGAGCGCTGCTCAACCAGAGCCTCTAGCTTTCTGTGCGGCTCAAGTATAGTAGACATGAACTGTAGAGTTGCAATGAATAGAAGGCCGATGATGATGGTGCCAATCCAAATCAGCTCAGCAATCTGGAACGGGTTCCAGAGGACCACAATGAAGAGTGTTCCTATGATCCAATAGGAGAGGGCAAGCAGAAGAGAGAGGTCGTGTATGTTCCGAGCTGTCCACCATCGCCGAACAAACATAATGGCCGCAATTATCTGCGAAACAAGATAGGCCACCGAAATCACAGCCCCTTCTGGAGTTAGTCCTTGAATCCCTCCCTCTGCAGAAGTCATTGCAAACACGGGTTCAGGACTAAAGAGGAACCAGAAGCTAATGAGCGGAACAATGCAGAGCCCCCACACACTCAACAATAATCCAGACTTGCGAGTGAGCTTTAGGTCACCTGAGAATAAGTCAATTAGAATACTAGGCACGATGAGAATCACAAAGACAATGCAGATAGTCCTATTCCTATTGCGGTCGGAAAAAACAGGTGCCCACTCTGTGGATGCTGGATGAGTGATAAGGTAAAGGAACACCCAGATAACAAGATCAAGACCAACCATAATCAGCATACAACTGCGGGTGTCTCTTGTCCGCGCAAACGAAGCAAATGAGTATGTGGCCAAACCGCCAGCAGCTGCAGCCAAGATGAATGTCAACAGAGTCAGCCAGAAGAGAAACTCGGGAAGGGGCAGAATAGTCCATGCAAATCCCGATAACGCGGCATAAGCAAAGAGAAGCAACGTAGCTAGGAAAACGTATACCGCTATGTACGAAAATCTTGCATGACGCGACATCGCTTATACTCTCGCAACACACTGGCCATTCTGCCTTGTGGAATGATAGTTATTGCTAATGCAATAAAACTTCCTGAGGTGGAGAGGTGTATTCTCTGCACTCACGACAGCTTTGCATGTCAAGATCTCTGGTGTGTTACATCTGTTGAAGCGAATGTGTTAACAGAATCAAACCTGCACTCTGCAGAGGACTCTGTTACAGCCACCAATCCTGTTCAATGGAAAGAGGTATATCTCTTCTCTCTGGGACCATACTCCAGAAAGACTTGCCATAGGATTTGGAGCTAGTTTGGAGTGAGCAGTGTGTACATTGTCCAGGTGACTGGTGGGGGCCTAAACTTGCCCCAGATATGTCCAGTCTGTGGAAAGCCTGCAGATGATAAAGGGACGATACCTGCTTTGTCTGCAAGGGACCGTGAAGAGGCACGACGAATGACCACGCATCCAATGTG
>CAYPUO010000352.1:0-4285 GCA_964413775.1 uncultured archaeon | reverse complement strand
CCATTCCCCAGTGAACCGTCATAGACATCCATTAGAGTCCCGTTTTGGTTTTGTAGCTGAATCCAGAATCCATCGGCTGTTCTTGCAGTTTGTCTAAACTCAAGGAAGGAATTCTCTGCTACGGTCAGATAAACAGGGCGCTTGAATGTCACAGTTTCTGAATTCACACTAAAAGTGCCTATTCCTCCAGTTGCTGTTACCGATGTGTCCCAGTCGCTCGTGCATGCAAAGCTCTCGCTCGTTGTGGATGAGAACGATTTCAGGGTGACATCATCGAGTCCCTCGGTTATGGTAATCTGGTCGAGCCATATCTCATAAGCTGCCGCTTGTGCTGTGTTCACAGTCCTCAGTTCTATCCCGGTTACCCAACCGCTATTGAGCAGTTGTTTCAGGTTAAGCGAGAGGCTCGAACTTGATGACGGCACGACCGTTTCAGATACATTCGAGACTCCCGAACTACCTGTAAAGTTTAAGCTGAGGTATGTAGTAGCACCAATATTAACCACAAACCTGTATTTAAGGTCAAGATACGGATACTTGTTTGTGTTAATAGAGAGGCCCCCGATCCATAGGCGATTGTTCATGGTGCCGCTTTCAATGCCCCCATCCAATACAACAAATCCATTAGACATCTCAGCCGTGAAATAGTGGCTACCTGAGTCATGGAAAGTATTGGCTGCCCATACATCCATATTCACGAACGGTTCGATGAAGTCGGGTGACTGCCTTTGGAATAAAACACTCGCCTGTCTATCGTTGTCAAGAACAACCGGCTTGTCACGTACACCAAGCCAATCTATATAGATGCTTGAGCCACTAGTTGTGCGAATGGCACCGATTCGTACCTCTGTAATAGTATAACCTATGTTCAGTGGGACATTGTGGATACCTGTCGTATTGAACCAGTATGTGTATGTTCCTGTACCAATAAGCTCCACATAGCTATTACAGTCAACGCCATCCACCTTGAAGATGAGGTATTTGCTGTATGTGGTGGTTATGCCGAGTCCTGAGTATTCAATATACATGTTGTCAGTATTCTCAACTGCAATAATCTTCAAGACATCACCATCGGATACATATAGCGCGTTCTTGCCGCCATCAATGTCGTAAGACTGTGACATATCCTTGCTGAAGTAAGGTGTCTCAACATTCTCTTCAGCATCATCAATACCGATAGCTGTTTCATATGGTACCTCTTGTGAGAAGAGTATGCCGGCAAATTCAACTACGGGCTCCTGGGAACTGTCCACAGGATGGTCACTTATTATATCTCCGATGTCAACTCCGAATGACATAAACTGCTCGTCGGTATATAATGACGAATCATGCATCTTTCGGACCGTTCGTGTCATGTTGATATGACCGCTGGAAGAGATTTGGTATATATCAGTAATCAGGAGTCCCTTACCAAATGCACGTTGCGTGACACTGGAGCTTACTCCATTCTGTTCCACTGACATATCAACAATCCTATACCAGTCATTGTCCTCAGTGGTCATTGTTTCTCCATTATAGTCAACGCTGTAGTATGGCTTGTATGTCTTGTCAGGCCCAATTCCACTTATGATAAACCCTAAGACATCACTGCTCCATGACAGAGTGACTCCCCAATATGGTATCTCTACAGTTGCGGACTCTTTTCTCATGAGCAGGACTGAGTCGATCAGGCAGTCAGCACTTGGCTCAAGAATGAACTCATCAAGAGTGACATTCGTAAGACTAATACCGTGGCTCCATGCAAAGGCATTAAGAGTGCTCTGAACTGAGACACTGATTATATTCCAGTCCGATGATGTCAGGACTCTATACTGGGTATCACCACATGTCATGGTTATGTTGTATCTCGTCTCACCAGCTATGACACCCATAACAACTGCTGGCGTGCTATTAGACATGAACCGAAATGCATCTATGTCTGGAGCCCTATCTTTAACGGGTATGCTGAGATAGGAGCCGCCAATAACGAGAGCGGCCCCATAGCCATGGAAAGCATCAGTGGTCACTCTATAGGATTCTGAAGCTGTATCGAAGTCATTAAGAAGCGTTCCAGAATTGCTGACTTGAGGTATCAGATCATATATTGTTGCAGACTTGGACTTGAAGATTGGGACTATCCGGACCTCCGCATCCGAATTCACAAGCACGCTATCATTCGCAAGGTCACCAATCAAAATCTGCATGTTATTCAGCTTATAGTATTCGCCAGCCGAAATACCATACTGCCTGGTGGCAAGGTACGGCACATCCACAATGTACTCACCTCTTGCGGTGTCTATCCATTCGCTTTCAACCCACACGCTTGCTCCAGTCACCTTTGACAATATCTCCATCCTGAACTTCAGATGAAGACCTGTTACGTTGGAGTCAAATACCGTATAGAAGACAGGTATAATACTGATGTCAATCTCTCCGTTCGTCAGCTCCAGCTGGGCGTAGTTCAGCGTCCTGTTCTGGTTTTGACTACTAACATCAAGGTCTATATCGAGGTAGTCCTCCCCATCAATTGAGCTGACCGTCATGCCGCTGCTTTCTGTTGCATTCCACCACTGCGCTACCAATGGGAGTGCTGCGCCGACCTGGTCGGAGGTTAGCGCAATGAGTCCCACAGGCTGGCCAAGACTCGTACTACGCATTGGCTGCCCAGATGACTCGATGGTAACATTCAGCACACCAAAACTTGCACTTGTTGCATTGCAGTATAGTCCAAATACGTTTATTCCATCTTTCAAATAGACTGGAAGAGTTGTGGTTTCATTGATTCGGGCTATCATAATCCCATCATTGTAGACGTCAATAGAAACATCGTCCAACGTCGTCCCGTATGTAATTACCATATCTGCATTACCTGGAGTTTCGGGGGTGAACTCACTGTACAATGCATATTGTGTGGTGACTAACCCACCAGTGACACCAAGAACGCTGTGGGGACTTATGTCAGCAAACGTTCTCGCTGACCATGACGACTGGACAACACAGTATCTTTCAAGAGCAACGTTATCTATCAAGAGATAGTCTGGACTTGTATTGTTTGCTGACTGCTCCAGTACTATTGTAGCTATTTGTTCGTATGGCATACTCATGAAGAATTTCGTCCACTCCACAACGTGGTCAATCTCTATCGACTCATTGAGCCAGCGACCATCAGTGTACCCGACAGATATCAATAGGTTCGTATAGCAGTCATGGTCATTCTTATAGTAGAACGTGAGTGCTGAAGCGCTAACGTTACTATATATGCTATACTCATATGCAATCTTGCCTTCAGCACCTGAGCTGCCTGCAAGCTTTACACTGTTGCCTGTATCATCAGGATAGCCGGATTGGTACAACGTCGCATTCGTATGTGACCACGAACCCCATGTATCGAAGTATCCATCTATGGCATCTATATCAGAGTACTCATATGAACCGAAGAAGGCTCTCTGATTAAGGATACCAAGTGCCCATGAGTTCTCAATGCCTGTTTCGCTGAGAGATGGTGCTGGAGCAAGTGCGTTGAATGAAATAACACCGTTAGCATCATCCACCGCTATTTTCATATTGAGTATCTTGACACCCCATATTCCATAGGCGTCGCCAGTTTCCACTCGGATGACAATGATGTGAACATTGTCCTGCAACATTACTTGGTCGCCTGGTACGAGTGGTTGTCCATCAAGCCACATAGTGAAGTTAGCAATAGCACTACTCACAACGGGAACAAACGAATAGATTCCTGCGGTCTCTGTCCTAAACAATGACCTATACGTTCCCACGGTATTTGCAGCCTCAATCAAGTTGAGAATCCCTGGCTCATACTTGTCAATCAGCGCGGTCATATCTTGCATGACATAGGTAATATTACTTGTCTGCATTATATTTCCTGCTACATCCTTTGCCTCGACCCAGTATTGTATCCAGTCACTTTCTTGTAGGACCGGCAGTGACGCAGTCCAAGTATCCATATCAGGATTGTACGTCATGTTGTGTGCCACAAAAGATGATTCGCCAATTGCCCTCACATGAAGCTCAACGAATACCAGCCCAGATGCAGTGTCTGGCTCATTGATGTCTATAGCAAGAGTGCCATTGACACCTGAGGACGCCCCAACAATTCGTGCATAGACAAACTCTGGAGCCACATCATCGCTGATCGATGTTATTGTGTGTATTGAGGATGTCACATTGTTGCCTGCATTGTCAGAACATATGACATAGTACTGCACAGTGCTTCCGTAGTCGAGCGGTACATATCCCCTTAACACATGATAGATGGTGCTCCCGTTGAGCGTCATGTTTAGAA
>CAYPUO010000351.1:0-4292 GCA_964413775.1 uncultured archaeon | reverse complement strand
GCTCTATACATGGTAGTCGGTGTTGGTGGCATCTTAAATCCATACGCTGATATGGCCTCGAGTGCTCCGCCAATTCCACGGCGCATTGCCAGCTTGGTCCCCCTTATTACATCAAGTAGTATTGGGCCCGCATTTGGTCCGTCTGTCACTTCCATTCTGATGTCAATTCTAACTGGTGCACCGCCAAACTGTCTGCCTGAGATGTAGAAGTATGAATCCCGTCCGTTGTCCATGAAGGAAACATAATCTGAAGAACCCGCAACAAGCGGCGCTCCATATGGGAGGTCCTGGCTTATAGCCGAGCTCTTAACGCCTCTCTTGCGCATCCTGCCTCTGTAGTGAGAGTCCAAGGATTCTGCTCCTCCTCCTACGTCCAGCTGATAGCTCTTGTCGACTCGAACTCCCCTTGCAACCAGAAGTTGTAGTATGTTCCTGTGTAATACGGTGGAACCGAGCTGGTCTTGAATATCGTCGCCAACGAGCGGCAGTCCTTTCTCTTGGAATTTCTTGGCCCATTCCTTATCTGAAGCAATGGGGATTGGAGTTCCATTGATGAAAGCACAGCCAGCGTCCAGTGCAGCTTGGGCGTAGAACTGTGTGGCCTTTTCGGCTGATCCGGGGAGTAGGTTCACCACAATCTCCGCCTTCGAGTCCTTGAGAATCTTCGCAACATCGTCATCCGGTTTGGTCGAAATGGTGACGAGAGCTTGAAGCAAATCATCAACGCCATCATGGAGTGTACCTTTCCGAACAATGACTCCAGTCTTGGGAACTTCGACAAACCTCATCACGTTGTTTGGCTTCGCAAAGACTGCGTCAGCCAGATCCTCACCAACCTTGCCATCAATCACATCAAATGCCGCAACCACTTTAATGTCACTAACGTGAAATCCCGCAAAATCAGGATAGCCCAAACCGACTTTCTCTTCAGTGGTCCTGACGTCCTTGTAGTATTCAATCCCTTGTACTAGTGCACTTGCAACATTGCCAACGCCAATTAGGGCCACATTTATTCCACTCATCGTGTACGCCTCAAGATACATGTGAAGTGCACACGCCTTTAAAGTTTTATGACCATAGAATAGTTGCATGTTTCTCCTGTTCTGATGTAATATTGTTAAGTTGAATGAGTAGACTTAATTGCGAATGTCTCGTGTATTATTCTGGACGTCGGGTTAACACTGATGCTCGGTGAGCACGGTTTCCATAAATGGGACTGTGTTGCCTTTGCATGGGTTTGGTGGAATCATCAGTCTTTGAAGACTCCTGCCTCACGTAATGTTCAGAGGAAGACTTGGTGCAAAGGATAAGAGAGCTATTACGTTCATCAAAGATGGGGTGGACCTTGTTGGCCTTTATTGGCGATAAAAAGGCCTTGTTGACCCCCGTCCACTTCTTCTCTCTCAGTATCCCCGACAATTGATTTTCTTGGCAGACTCTCTGGCGGCCGTTATAGATGCTTCCAACAAACTCTCTCTCTGGAACAGTCAATAGACAATACGGGGTACCTCTGCACTAATCCGATACGTACCAAGTAATACTCATCTCTTTATCTCCGTTCAGTGTACGCGAGCAATGGACAGAGGCAGAATGGCTTCTTATTCTAAAACCCCATAACTCAACACAAAACACCCCTTCCGAGAGTGTCATTCTGCCTTCTGCTCCGTATTATTTTATCAGAATAGAAAAAGAGTGGGCAAGTCACCTTGCCCTTGCATTTAGTGAATGTCTAGAAATTAACAAAATGGAGCATGAAGTAGGATTTCTCATGATCACAAGCTGGACATTTCTCTGGCGGCTTGTCGCCTTCGTGTCGATATCCACAATTCTGGCAAATCCATACTTTCTTTTCTTCCCGCTTGAAGACCTTGCCCTTGGCGATGTTCTCAGCTAGAGCAATATATCGCTCGTGGTGCCATGTTTCTGCCTTTGCGACCATTTTCCAAACATGGGCAATCTTGGAGAAGCCTTCCTCTTCTGCAATCCTTGCAAAGCCTGGATACATTTCGCTGAATTCGTAATGTTCGCCCGCCGCAGCAGCTCGAAGATTCTCTTCTGTTGTACCAAGAGGTCCGGCTGGAAAATTCCACTTCACCTCAACTTCTGTCGGCGCTCCTGCTTCCTGAAGAAACTTGAAGAATCGCTTTGCGTGTTCACGCTCATGACCTGCAGTTTCCTCAAAAATCCTGGAAATCTGAACGTAACCTTCTTTTTTGGCGGCAGAGGCATAGTAGGTATATCTGTTCCTAGCCTGTGATTCACCAGCAAACGCAGTCAAGAGATTCTTCTCAGTTTTCGATCCTCTCAAATCCATAGTATATTTCTCCGTCCTGCAACGATGTAGCTATATACACTTTCGTTGCGATTTGGTTTTGCGATATGGCATTCTGCTATTAAAGAATATGACATGGCAAAACCGCATATCACGGATGATTAAAATGGAGCCTTAGACTATTCCTGCAGAGTTGCGAATTAGGACGCCTGCAAAAGAAAGACAAGGAGGCAGAGGGGCCCATTGGTTCATATAGCACACATTTCTGATTCTCATCTTGGTTCATCACTATTTCAGCTAATAGGACGATTTGAGGATATCCGAGAGTGTTTCAAGAGATCTGCTGGTATGGCGTCAAGACATTTCCCTGATGGTCCGGAACATACCGGGAGCTTTGCCTAGTACTCCTTATCCCTTGTCCTCATGACATCTATTTCGCTGTCAGTCTTTTGAAACGCTACCGCGGATTGTTTTCCCAAAATGAGAATCAAAATCATTATCCAGTTCTACCAATCCTTTCAGTAGTGATACTACTTCCTTAGGGGAATCTACAAAGAATTTGGCACGAGATGGCCCCATTCCTACCTTGATAGAATATCCTGATTCAGGCATGACTTCAAAGACATCCTCATCAGTTACATCATCTCCTATTGCCAGAATGAAGTCCCAGTCATCTCTGGATATCCATTCTAATGATGTCTTTCCCTTATTCAGGCCAGAATTCTTTATTTCAATCACTTTGTTTCCCTCCAAAACCGTGAGGTCCAAGTTGGTAAGATAATCTAAAAGGGCATCTTTCAACTCCCCAGCTCTAACAACGGCAAGATCTGGGTCCACCCGCCTATAATGCCAAGCGAGCGAAAAGCTCTTTTCCTCCAGAAAAGCACCCGGTGTTCTATACTCGTATTTCTCAAGAAGAGGTCGTACCTGCTCTTTCCAATCACTCCGTAAAGGCGCTATCGTCTGCCATTTATTTTCCTCTTCTCTTATCCATACGCCATGCTCCGCAACCATATCTAAATCAAGACTACCAAACCACTCTTCCAATGTTTCTTTATCCCTCCCGCTCACCAGAACAATTGTGTTCTTCGCGTCGGCCCGGAGCTTTTTCAAAACTGTTAGGACTTCGGGGCTGGGTTTCGCTTCTGAGGGCTTTTGAACGAAAGGGCTGAGTGTTCCGTCATAGTCCAATAGAAGCAACCGTTTGTTGCTTTCAACATACTTGTTAATCAGATTCCTTCTCCTTTCATCTGACAGTCTTGCTGCTTGCAGTTTCTCCTGAATTCTCTTAGTGGACTTCAATTCCTCCATGAAGCTTTCAGCCCAACGGATGACATTGTACTTGGTCAGCCTTCTCTGCATCGTCCTCGTGTTTTCAACCTGCAGATTCTCAGACATCGTCAGGGCATCTTTGATGGCGTTTGCAACTGCCTCGTTATCATTCGGGTTTACTATCAGAGCTTCTCCCATCTCCCTTGCAGCCCCTGCCATTTCACTGAGAATCAAAACGCCCTTACCATCAGTTTTACTGGCAACAAACTCCTTGGCGATTAGGTTCATCCCATCTCTTAGAGGAGTAACAAGTGCGATGTCTGCAATGTTATATAGGGCTGATAGAAGATCGAATGGCAAGAATCGGTACTGATACCAAACAGGCATCCATCCGATGCTTCCATGTTTCCCGTTAACCCTGCCAACCAGCTCATCAAGCTGTTTTTTCAAGAGCTCATATTGATCTACTCCCGTCCTTGAAGGAACAGCTACAAGAATCATAACCACTTTTCCTCTGTATTCAGGATACTTGTCTAGGAACAAGTCGAATGATTCCAATCTCTTCAATATGCCTTTAGTATAATCCAATCTATCTATGGAGAAAAGGATTTTGCGGTTTCCGACTTCGTTCCGGATTCTAGAAATCTCCTGTTTCACAGCCGAGTTGTGTACAGACACTGCAAATCGTTCGTAATCTATTCCCATGGGAAAAGTGTCAACTTTTACTACACGATTATCAGCCCTGATC
>CAYPUO010000350.1:0-4292 GCA_964413775.1 uncultured archaeon | reverse complement strand
CCCTTGGAGCCTTGACCTAGGAACCTATGCTACTAGGTACCCAAACCAAGAATCATTTTTGGCAATCAGTCGGAACGACTGACCGTAGCCAAGCTAGACCACCGACCCATGTGATGATGTCGTCGGTGTTCTGCGGTTATAAGAATAACGGAGTCAGCTTCCTCCTGAGGCGTAGACCTAGAGTTCCGTTATGATTCCTTGCAGTGGATTGAGAGTTATAGTAACACCTTGGACTGGATTCGCATCTCTCAATGTGGAAAACAACAGCTGATTGGGTGCTATGACCCCCTCAATAATGAGGGGCTTTTCAGATAGATTCAGCCATATCTGTACAGTCTGCTCTTCGTGTTTCCGTTCATACGAGAGGAGGAGTTTCTGAGATGCCGTTGCATGTACAAGATGCATGCTGCCCGAGTTGAGTGCCGCATTGTTTCTGCGAAGATGGAGAAGAGTCTTGTAGCAGTTCAGTAGAGAGGTGGGGTCTGCTGAGGCATTCTCCGCGTTGGTTGTTTCATAGTCTGGTGCAACGGGTAACCAAGGTTCAGTACCTGCCTGACAGAACCCTGCATTCGCAGACGAGTCCCACTGCATTGGAGTCCGGCACTCATCACGATTCAAGGAAATACCTGCGAGTTTCTCTGCCACCATGGTGAAAAACCGAGGTAGCTTACTGTATTTCAGAGCAACTGGGTCCTGCGCTTTTTTGAGCGGGATTCTAAGACCGAGCATTCCGATTTCTTCACCCTGATAGACAAATGGAATTCCCCTTGCAGTGAGCTGGAAAAGCGCGTTGAGCTTCGCCCTGTCCATGCTCCCACCCAGTCTGCTGATTCTACGGGGGCGATCATGGTTGGAAAACACCCACGTTGGGATATACGGCTCTGAGAAAAAGTGTTCATAGTCGAGCAGCAGTTTTCTTAGAGCATTAGCCTCCAGCTTTGCGCTGAGAGACTGAAACTGGAAGACCATGTGGAGGCCATCGGTCTTCTTACCTTTGACTTCCTCACCGCAGTACCGCTTTAGGACCTCTAATGGTGCTCCAACCTCGCCAACCAAGAATCGTTCAGGATCTGAGTACTCATCCATTAGTCTCCGGAGTTCCTTCACAAACACGAAGGTGTCAGGATGATTGATTGTATTGATATTATCATGAAAGAAGCCTCTCGTATCTTCTTCAGATGGGAGATATTTGAGGGCAAGTGGGTTGTTCCTGAACTGCTCGTCTTCATAGATTGCATTAATGATATCCAGACGAAAACCATCGACTCCCTTGTCCAGCCAGAAATGCATCATATCGAACATCTCTTCTTTCACATCTGGACTACGGTAGTTCAGGTCAGGTTGGAAAGGAAGGAACTGAGCCCAGTACCACTGGTCAGTCAAATGGTCGTAGTGCCAGCCAGACCCGCCTATCACAGAATTCCAATTATTGGGAGGCTTTTTTCCGCCAGGTTTTCTCCCGTCACGCCAGATGTACCAGTCACGTCTTGAGTTGTCTCGACTAGACCGTGATTCCATGAACCAAGGGTGCTGGTCGGATGTATGATTGAGCACCATGTCAAAGACGACGCGCATCTCACGGTTGTGTATCTCCTTAATGAGCCGTTCACAGTCAGATAGAGTACCGTACTCCGGTGCGATGTTTCGGTAGTCACTTACATCATAGCCGTGGTCCCTCTGGGGACTGGAGAAGAAAGGTGAGAACCAGATTGTTTCAATCCCAAGGTCACGTAGGTAGTCCAGCTTCGAGATTATACCGGGAATGTCTCCAATCCCGTTGCCTGTGCTGTCCTTGAAACTTCGTGGATATATCTGATAGACAACAGTCTTCTTCCACCACATTCTCATCGTCAACTCCGTTCTGGTCTAGATAGATTGGTCCATTTGATTCCAACCCTCTTTAATGCATAGCCTATTTCCTCTAGATAGTCGCCGTAGACCACTAGCCAATGGAATCCCTTCATTTCTTTGAGCAATTGCTCCCAGTTACCCTCAATCTCAATATCAATCTGTGACCTACAGATCTGTAGATTGGAATTGCTCAGGATCTTTCCTCTAAATCCGAGCCACTCATTTCCACCAAAACTAGGATCAATGACAGTGACTTCCTGACCTTCTCTCATCTTTACCTGGGGAGCTGCACCATAGTCAGACTCAAAATGGGTCAAGACCTCCACACTCTCGAGATTGACTCCATCCATTCTCCTTGGTGAAGTGCAATGCGCGACAATGACCTGACCATTGTATGGTAGCGTGGGATCAGCCAGAAAGACTGGTTTCTGAGAGATATGGTGTAGGAGTATCCCTGCAGGAATCGCTACGAAGTCCGATTCACAGAAAGCCAAGTATCCAGAGTCATTGAGCAGACACAGCGGCAAACACGCAGTTGTTTCAGATATGGGCATGATAGTTGACATACATTCTGCTACTGTCAGGATTTCTGCATCTAGCTCTTGCAATATCCCTCTAAACACTTGGTCAAGGAGAAATGCATTGACAATATATTCCATCCGAGTCGAGAGCTTGACCGTATTATCAGACAGATACTGCTCTGCTGCCTTTCGGGCCAGCTCAAGTGCATGATTATCGGCCTTCAGCCTGTCAATCCTTTTGGCCAGTTCTTGATAGGGCACCGTTTCTAGTTGAAGGTCCCAGGTCTGCTTCGCTATTCTAACAGCTTCTTCTCCAATTCCCCAGCCTTCAGGAGAGCCGATTGCGACGACTTTTGCGCGTCTTGTCTGCTCTAGGCCAGCAAGAGACCTTAACCGCTTTGCAAGACCATCGTAGTCATCCACAACAATGTCGTCAACCGCTATGGGTTGTAAGATTTCATCAGAGAAACTCATTCGCAAGAATCTAGGATGGAGAATTTCATACCAGAGGTAGTCTTTCCTGAGGAAGAACATGACTGGAGTGTTGAAAGATAATAACTGCACGATGGGTCCTACTGAATCATTGACTTGCACGCCTGCGGCATACACCAGAATCAGGTCTGCAGTGATGTCAAGATGTTCCACATCTTCAATGGTCCGAGCCCTGCTCAACGACTGGATAACCAAGGAGAATCCAGCATTGTGCTCCAGTTGCTGTAGCTCACCCTCAATTCTCGTGGCCTCTCTATCTGCATCGTCCTCAGATTCTATTGCGCCCCAAGGTCTCCAGCTGGTCTGTTCTTTTCTCTCGTGGATTCCATATAGAAGGACAGGTTTCACATGAAAATCGCTCATTGTATCGTAGTACTGTGATACAATCTCCCTTTTCTCACTTCTTGCCAATGAGAAAGGTCATAACATCAGATGACAGACTATTATCTGGTGTATCAAGAATGAGCCTACTCGGACCAGATGACTTTGAGCTGAGTAACAAGGACCGAAAGAAGAAACTAGCTAAGGACTTGTCCCCCGAGGTGGCTAAGCAGATAGAGAAGTGGCTTGATAGAAGCGAGGATCCTGAAACGCTCTCACGACTAGCAGACCTTGTTGGTATTGACAATGCAAAGAAACTCCTAGCAGAAAGACGACAGATGCCTAGAGATAAAGACCCCACTTGCGGGCCCCAATAATTGACAACAGAAACAGCAGATTGGTCACCGCTCAGACCAAAGACTGGTGGTAATCTCTTGCGAATATGACTGCCCATCACTCACTCGCCAGATTAATAGTACTCTAACACACGAAACTTTAACAGACTATGATATCATGGCAGAGTGCCACCAAGGTGGTTAAGGAGAAGATCTATTTGAAACGTGTTTTGCAAATAGCATTGGTCTTCGGCTTTGTTGCTATGATTTGTGTAGGCCCTGTCGCCGCAGCCACCTCGCAGGGGCTCGAATGGGGCATACAAGTAGGAGACCAGTGGAACTACAATATTACATCTGAAACGAACGGAACGACAGACTTGAATGAAGTGATGTACTTCGAAGTCTTGTCGCGACCGACAATACCAAATATCATCTCGTCATGGGCACAGTTGCCAACCCCGGATTTCAATATCACGTGGGCGAATGGTACTACCCTCGGATGGAATGCGCTAATCTTCATTTTCTTGGGTATCGCCACAAGCAGCTTTGTAGTGCCCATTGGCAACTACACCCTATTAGGAGACCTGTATGCAGATTCAATCTACAACGGTACTATCTATAACACTGACACCTACTGGGGTATGGATCTTGATACAACCTTCTTTTCCGAAGGACTCAACGTCCACATTGACTACCTAAAGACAGATGGAATGTTAGCGAACTGGAATGTGGTAACTACAAACACCACTACCTCGCAGACCCTAGGAACTAT
>CAYPUO010000349.1:0-4297 GCA_964413775.1 uncultured archaeon | reverse complement strand
CTTCCTTGCCTTAAGACAACACGTCCAAGATGATAGTATGCATCGGCATTTCGCGGATTCATTATGATTGAGGCGAGTATTTGATTCTCACCTTCTGGTTCGAAGCCCTGAGCAGCTCTGGTTACGCCCAGATACATCAACGCTTCGGGATTATTCGGGTCATGTTGCAGTGCCTGTTGCGCATTGAATTCAGCAGCTCTCCACGCATTGAGTTTCACCGCCGCTCTCGCTATTCCCAAATACGTCATGAGTTCGTTATCTTCGGGCGCTTGTTCTTTGCCGAATCGTTTCTGATAGCTCTCCATTATTCTGTCGGTAGATTCCTCTGGCCCTTTCAGCCTGATTTCAAGAAAACGCTCATCATTATGCGACCTTATCGCTTGCAGCTCCAAACGCGTATCCTCTGGTAGGCCGTTACAGGCTACAAGGACGTCATCTTCAGTGTGGTCAAGAGTTTCTGGCTCGAACCTGATTCTATGAACCACTCGAATATGCACAGGCTCTTCACCGTATGCAAAAGTCGTTGTTTCACTCTCTTGGAGCGCTTGCTCACAAATCCTTTCTGACCAAGTCTGAGTAGGTTTGAATGTTTTATCTAGGTGTTGAGCAGCCTCAAGAATGAACTCGACGAGATTAATGTAATCACCATCCAACGCCAAGTACGGTTGTATTCTCTTGGTCATCTCTTTCAAGGTTTATCGCTCCTACTGAGATTTTATCAGAGAAAAACGTTGTCTTGTCCATAAGTGCCGCCTAAACTGGGGGAATATCACCTGATCCTGCATCTAGTCCTAGAGCAGGAACTCCCCATACCAAGAGAGATATATCGACTGTCAGTGCATCGAAATTCCATGCAAAACATTGATCCTATCTATATGCTACAACCGCTGATAATTGTAGTTCTTGTGTTATTCATGCTCATATATTACTGGCGAAGGTCCCAGTTGACCAAGTGGGTAATGCTCTATTCTCTCTTGGCTTATTTCATCGCTATTATCGTGAAGATTATCTTTCAAACCATAACCATGTCTGGAGTTATAGCATCGGACAACCCTCCTCTTCTTGGTCTTTACTACGGGCTCCAGACCGTGTTCCTAGAAGTGGGCTTGGCATACGTGTTTGCTCGATACGCAGTATCCAAGACGCAATTTGAAATCAAGCAGGCGCCTTCATACGGCGCTGGGCTCGCATTTTGGGAGAACGGGGTTCTGCTTGGAATGATCTCCCTGTTCAATCTGGTTGTCATATTCGCTCTCTTCGCTTCTGGCCTACCTGGAGTGCAGCAGGTGTATGATACCCTCATTGGGACACAGCCAGCCCTCTTTTACCCTCCAATGGAAGCCCTCCCAATTGTAGCACTGGGGACTCTAGAGCGGATTTCCTCAATCATAGTGCATTTCGCTTGGGGCTACTTGTGTGTTGTTGCAGCTGTGACCGGCCAGCGCAAGTATTTCTATGTCGCATTGCCAATGGGATTCCTCGACTTCTTTGTTGTCTTTAGCGGGGTCCTTACACTGATTGGTCTGGAGGCTCTCATTTTCGCTTGGGCAATCGTATGCCTCGCCATCGCGAAATTCATGACAAGGGATTTTCAGCATGAGATACGCTCTGAAAGAGTTGCAAACCAAGAAAAGATGAAGCCGACCTGGTGAAACCCTTGCCCAATGAGTCAGGGAAGGTAGTTGACGCGTGAGTTGTCAAGAGCTTTGCTCTCATGCTCAAACAGGATTACCTTCTCTGGCTTTGCAGATTCAACGGGGCATCAAACCAGTCACAAGCAACACTGGGTTGCGGGCGTTTGTGTATGCTGTGTCATAGGCGAAGGCTTATTGTGTTTCACTTCGCAGTGCTCGTGTGACTAAATCATGACTGGAACAGTAACCATTGAGGGTAACGATGTTCTGCTTGAATTGCACGGAATCGATGAGTTCCTCAGCATAAAGAGGACTTTCCGCATACCGCTGGAAAAAGTAGTATCGGTTTCTACAGAGAAGGTTCCCTGGAATCCTTTCGGGGCCTGGAAGATTGCTGGCGCAGATATTCCTGGTCATATCAAGGACGGGCGTTTCCTATCCAGTGAAGGGATGATGTTCTTTGAGATGCATGACCCCGACAAATGCATCACATTGCATCTTGATCACGATCGCTACAAAGAAATCGTCTTTCAAGTGGAAGATAAGGAACAGGTAGCGAACATGATCCAGGATGCGATTGACCACAAGGCTTCGGTGAATAAAGATCCTGACGCGTCGATGAATGAAGACCCTGATGCTTCGGTGAACAAAGATCCTGACTCGTGGCCGTCAGAGGCATGAGCAAGTACTGCCCCCTTGTGGGGCAGTGCTCGTTGCAGTGCCAGTTTCTCTATGGCATTGCATTTGTTCCTCAGTTATCAAGTGAAATCTCACATTTTTGGAATCACTGAATAGCCCGTGTATTCCTTCTTTTTCGAAAGATGAATACTGCCAGTCCCATGACTGCTGCTATGGCCCCGAAACCCACGACCGGAATGATCGAAATCGGTTTGTCTTGTGGCAATAAAGCTCCTATCGTGTTCCCTTTTTCTGTTTTCATGATGATATCTCCCCAGCAGGTTGCCCAACCAAGCGTTTCATTGTAGAAGTCCACAGCGATAACTCGTTTGTCCATCTCTTCGGGGACATCCTGCGAATACCAGTTCCGCCCTCCATCGGGAGTATACGCCACAGGAGTTTCTTTCCCAACTAGCCATCCGTGATTCTCATCAATGAAAAAGATATCCGTGAAATATGGCGGTCTTGACGGGTCATGTCGTGCAGGGCGTGGATTAGGTTCTACCTCCCATGCTTCACCGTTTGTTGAGTGCAAAAGCATGCTATCACTCACAGCCCAAGATTCTAAGGCTCCTGCGGGAACGATATCCCATCCGCCATCCTGAAATTCCTGATTCCATGTAACCCCTCCATCTACTGTTCTGTATATACCCTCTATACCGATAATCCGAATCTCATCATCGGATACAATCTGAATTCCTCGCGGAATATCTCTATAGCACCATGAGCTGGCATTGGTCCACGTCTGACCTCCATCCACCGTGAAGTAGAGATCCCCTAGTGCTCCAGACCATCCATGAGTCGCATTGATGAATGCGACATCACCAAAAGGAGCCCTTTCCGGAATTACGGCCTTGTAATGCCAGGTTTGTCCTCCATCATACGAATGGACGAAGCCATACCAACAGGACACGATGATATTGCTTTCATTGATTATCTCAATTGATGAGAATTCCTGAGATGCATTTGCTAGTTGTTGATTCCATGTCTTACCCCCATCAATCGTATGCAATATGATGCCATTCCCCAGCCCTGATTCATTTTGACCCACCACCCATCCATGTGTATCATTAAAGAAGGCTATGTCGGACATAATCGCATCATCGCTCTCAAATCCATGATGCATAATCTCCCAGATGGGATGGTTTTCCGCGACATTAGACCCTGATTTGTGCTGGATGATTCTTCCTGTCGCCAAAGCTGGTGTATCCATGATTATACAGATAATCATTACATATAGAATGACCTGCTGAAATGAAAACCTAACCAGCTTCATGTTCATCACCATATCAGAATCTCTTGTGGATGAAGACCAAACGAACAACAATTCGAAAAGAAGTTGCCATTCGTATAGATATTATTGCAGTATTCACATATTCTTCTAGAATGGTAGTAGTGGTGGCGGCGGATATCCACCGCCGCCAGTTGGCAAAGTTATGTAGTACTAATCAGCTCAATGATAGTGGTTTGAAGAATCATAGGCTTCCAAGTGAAGAGCCCCGCAATTCCTTGAAATCGCAGATTCTACTCAATAGTGCCGTATGGTTTTCGTTTCAAGAATTTTCCATGTCCCACTTTGCCAACGAACTTGCCATCTTTGGCGGCAATCTCACCCCTCGATATTGTGAGGTGTGGATATCCAGTCAGTTCCCATCCTTCATATGGGCTCCAATCACAGTTCGTTTGCAGGTCATCCGCGTGTAATGTGACCTTCCTGTTCGGATCAAATATCAGAAGGTCAGCATCGCTTCCTACCTCAATGGCTCCCTTTCTTGGGTACATCCCAAAGAGCTTGGCAGGATTTGTGCTCACTAGCGCGACGAATTGGTTGAGCGAGAGGCCTCTCTTACCTACGCCTTCCGTATGCATCAGCGGGACCATCGTTTCCACTCCTGGCATTCCGAATGGTATCTTTCTGAAGTCTCCATTCCAGGCCGCCTTCTGCTCTGTTGTAAATGTGCAAGTGTCAGTTGCCACCACTTCGA
>CAYPUO010000348.1:0-4302 GCA_964413775.1 uncultured archaeon | reverse complement strand
TTGCTGTAGAGTATCGCATTCCTGTATCATTTTCCTAATCATCAGGTCGACCATTCGCATTTCTTACTCCAACGATGGGACATGGAACTGTAGTAACGAGGAGAGCGCAGTATCTGGAATCAGATTCTGAGATAGCAACAACGATTGCTTGTGGGTTCATACTGGGAAAAATACAGAATCAACGAAGTCTAGTAGTCAACTGGGGGAAGAATAGAACAAGATCTAATCTTGGCCTATCAATCCGTTTATCCGAGATTGGGAATCTCATCAATGTTTCCACAGAAGAGATTCGATCTCTATCAGGGAGGATGACATCTGCAATCCGACAGGAGATATTTAGCATTGAGGCAAGGGCAGCAATTAATTACTGGGATGGAGTATCACTCATCGTTCCAGACCATTTTGGATTTAAAGGAAGGGTGACTCGACATGCCAAGGATCCGTTCAATATGATGTTGAATTATGGGTATGGTATCCTTCTCACCGAGGTCCATACAGCAGTTAGTATTGCAGGACTGGATCCCTTTGCTGGTTTCCTTCATGTAGATAGGTCAGGACGCCCGTCATTAGTTCTAGACCTAATTGAGGAGTTCAGACAGCAGGTTGTTGACCGTGTGATTGTGACACTGCTCTCAAAGGGGTCCTTTCAAGTTGATGATGTTGTCGACCCGGATGGCACTCTATCAAAGGTGATTCGACAAAGGATTGCTCAAGCAGTGATTGACAGATTAAACGAGAGGATTACTTTCAATGATGCCTCTATGGTTCTCAAGGGTGTGATCCAAAGGCAAGCGTGGCAAGTGTCCAAGGTATTGAAGCAAGAGAAGAAGACATACAACCCTTTCTATCTGAAGTGGTGATTATGACACATTATGTTGTTGTATATGATATAACACAAGACAAACTACGTACAAAGGTCAGTGATATACTAAAAGACTATGGTATGGATAGGATACAATATAGCGCATTCTATGGGGAATTGAGAATACACGGTCTCAATTCATTGAAAACGGATCTCCAACAAATCATAAACAAAGGAGATGAAACTGATTCTATTCTTATTTTTCCACTCTGTGAATCATGTTTTCGTAACAGACATGAACTTGGTTGTGAAAAGGAGTTGACCGAGTCTGAAGAAAAGGTCGTCATTTTCTAGTTCATCTGATGTGGGTGAAACCTATATCACTCCCACAGATTTGAAGCAATACCTATTCTGCCCTCGGGTCACATATTTTACCCGTGTAGCTAGGTTTAGGACGATAACCGGGTCACAAATCGAAGCAGGGAAGAAGTTGCATGAAACTGAAACCAAACTCGAGAGCAGACGAAAGAAACCACTGAAAGAAGAATGGCCGTTTGAAATATGTGAGAAGAAAGAAAACATTGCCATGGTTTCAGAGACACTTGGAACTAGAGGAATCCTGGATCTGCTGTTAATTACCGATGATTTGGAATATATACCCGTTGAGTTCAAACGTATGCGAAGTATCCGAGGTCGTGTTCATCTTGACCATAAATACCAGCTCACACTGCTATCCCTCCTAATCGAGGAAGAATTCGATTGCATTATCCGTAGAGGGATTATCAGATATCTCCCTGAAGAAAGGAATGTAGTGCAAAGAATATCAGAAGGGATGAAACGACAAACCAAGATATATGTCAGGAAGATTGGAGCTATGTTACTTGATGATGTGTTACCTGAAGGCAGAAGGGCATGCACAAGATCCAAACCCGGATGTGGCTTCTCAGACCTCTGTATTGATCTCTGAAGATATGAGAAGTGAAGTGATTGTGTCACCAGAGTTTACAATCGATACTAAGCTTGAACTACTGTCAGGACACCAGCTGCTTTCAAATTGCTGTTTTGTTTCATTCTAATGAATTTCCGTACGCCTTCTCATTTGCCTTATATGTCCCCATACTATATGAGATGTTAGGAAACCCTGTCCTCATGAGATGAATCCAGAATGGCGAAAACCAGCACAGATGACTTACTTGATGATGTCCTTCAAGCTCTGATTGCTGAGGCAATTGATAGGGACTGGCAGCATAAGTATGCGAAGTTTGCTAATAAGGGCAAAAAAAGCCAGTCGCTTTATGTTCATGCGGTAAATGCTTTCTCAGTGATTAGAATAATCGGATCGAAGCTGTTTGATTTACCCACTGATGACCGACTTGTTGCTTCAGTTGCTGGGTTTCTTCATGACTATCAAAAGGCCTACCCAGAATGGCAGGATATGGTTCTTCGCTTCATCAACGATGAATCTAACAAGGATGATGACTTCTCTCACGATGATGGATCACCGGAGTCATTGCAGATTTTGGAGGAGCTGCTTGGCTCTGTTCAGGGAAGGATGAAAGCGCTTCCGATTTCCGATTTTCTCACAAGACACTCATCACGAATATTGAACATTGTTGTTCATACACATGATTCTGAGAATCAGTCTGTATCAATCAGAAGGAGGTCACAGGTAGGAGCTATCGATTATCTATCTCATGTGGTGCGTTTGGGTGACAGCATTGCGAGTAAGAAGGATGTGGAAGAGATTGCTTCTCTCAATCATGATCCAGATGTCCCCAGTGATAAGAGGGTGGTGTTTGACTACCATAAAATCAGTGCAATTCGAGGGATTCTCTCAAGTTTCTTGAATGAGGCATTGAATAAGCTGATGGAGGAAGCTGGATATACTCCACTTCTTTATTTTGGCAATGGAACGGCATACTTACTAGTGGGAGAGAATAGAGAAATTCGAGCACCAACAGATCGGTTGTATGAATTGATCGATTTGGAGGTCGAGGAATTCCAGAAGAGCGACGTGTATTCTGAGGGTCTGATTAAAGCAGCAATTGGCAATTATACCCAAACCAAATGGCCTTGTATTCAAGCTGTACGCTCTATTGATATCAGAAACCTGTTCGAGCACATATCTGGATTACCTGGTGCAAATCGAAAAGGGTCTGATGGAGAAGCAATCTATAAGAAAATCTCACAAAAATCGAATGTCAAGAAGATAGCTGATGCCTTTCTACTGAAATCAGGGGAAAGCTCAATGGAAATCTTCTCGGCAATGTTATCAGATTTCTATGTATTCGTTTATTTCGCTGATTTCATCAAAAACTACTATGAGTTTGCCAAGACTGATGAGAAATTCGGAGCGTTCAAGACCGATTTGGATACATGGATATCCCAGGTAGTTGGACTATCCGGATACGATGAACTGAGTCAGATTTCTCATACCACAAAGGATGGCCTCAAAATACAATCTATCTCGCAAATCTGGAATCTTGAACATAATTCGCTTCATAAACTGCCAAACAGGCGTGAAATCATACTTGCTCGATTTATTGAGATCATTGAGAAGATGTTGAACAAGTACAGGCATCTTTGCCCTCCTTTTGTGCAACCACAAGTGAAAGATATCTTGTTGGCCGATATCTATGCTGCTCCTGTCAATCTCATTCACGATATAGATTTCCGAAAGACAAGTCGTATGACCTCTGATACCTATGGGGAAGGAAAACACGCAAAGACAAGGATATGCAATTTGTGTGGCACAAGGAGCTTTCAAACAGCAATTGCAGGGCTCACTGGTGATGGTTCTGAGAAATTCACTAATTTCTTACCTGCGGGCATTCCTATCTCAGGAAACAAGAAAGCAGTCTTATGTCAGGCATGTGTTGCAGAAGCAACGATTCGATCTTTCTTCTTTGGAACTGCACCTGCCCAATCCATCATCGTCCTTCCCGATCTGGCAATGTCTCCAGAAATGAACATCAACTGGGCACAACAATTGCAATACCTGTTGAAAATGGAAAGGGTGGGATTGAATATAGGTAGAAGCTGGAACATGCAAGATGTCTATGAAAGAATCTTGGCAGGATCAATTGGTGATGCAACAAAACTAGTTCACTATTTTCTGCGAGCTTCTAATCCTAAAGTAAAGGATTTGACGAAGTTCCTGAAGGAAGAAAGAGATGACCCACATAAGATTCGATTCAAAGAGATTCTGGCAAAGCCTCCTTCAATTACTCATGAGTCATTAGCAGAGTATCATTTAGCAGGCAAAATCGAGATAGATAATCGCCTCATGGGGCGATATGACACGCCAACACGTAATCAATATTCTTGTTATTTCACACCTAGCCATCTTTTTCTCTTCCAACAGAGTCCATTGAAAGAAGGATCAGATAGAGAGTCTGATAGCAGTAGCTCGATAAGATTGTTGCTTATGTCTCTTATCATGGCCGAGATATACTCTGGAAGAGTGTTGATTCAAGATGGTTTTCACCCTGTCACTGATC
>CAYPUO010000347.1:0-4314 GCA_964413775.1 uncultured archaeon | reverse complement strand
GCCTGCCAACGGCTCATCAAGCATAAGAATGGGGCCTTCGGTTGCAAGGGCACGGGCTACTAGCACCCTCTGACGCTGGCCCCCGGAGAGCTCAGTAAATGGGCGATTCCACAAGTCGTCCACATTCACTGCCTTCAATGCATTCCGAGCCATATCTTTGTCTTTGGATGTTGCGCGTCTCGGAGGAGGTTTCTTAAGCAGACGACCCATGAGAGCTATATCCTTTACTTTCACTGGCACTGAGAGTTGAATTCTATCCCGCTGGGGCACATATCTGACAAGTTTCCGAATCTTCTTGTTCTGGGAAACGGTATCATATCCCATAACGTGCATGCTGCCTCTCAAAGGTTTTAGCATGCCTAACGATGTCTTGAGCAGAGTGCTCTTTCCAGATCCATTTGGACCGACCACGGCCATAAACGTGGGAGCTTTTACACGGAAAGTCACATTATAAAGGGCCAACTCCCCACCTGGGTATCTGACAGCCAAGTCATTGGCTTCAATTAGCATTATATCACTCATGAGAACATCATCTGTTTGGTGACAGCATTACGTTTCCCTTAACAGCGTCATTATTAGGATGTAGATATTCCTTAATTATACGTCGGAAGTGACCTGATGAGAAAAGTTAAGACAGCGGCCCTTTGTGCTCTTTTACTCTCGACATTCATCCTTGGAATAATACCGATATCAGATGCGCAAATCGAACCTGTCGTCAACATTGCCGCTTCGATAGCACCACTTGGGGGAATAGTTAGTGCAATCGGAAAAGGGTATGTAAAGGTCACTGTGTTGCTACCTGAAGGAGTGGATCCTCATGCAGCCCAGCTGCCACAATCTGCTGTTCAAGCAGCAATGTCAGCGGACCTACTCGTTTTGACTGGACACTTTCCATGGGAGAACTCGCTGGCTCAGCAAGTGAGCACCCCAAACATCAGCCTCACAGACTATGAAACATTTGGTGCTGCGCTCTCAACATTTCCCGGGGCACCAGAAAAGGAGAATCCTCATGCCTATTGGCTGCTGCCAAGAAACGCAATAGCTATTGCAAACGCAACCGTAAGCAAACTGAGAGAGATTGCTCCTGACCTTACGGACTTCTGGAATGCATCCTTCAACCAGTTTGTGAGTGATGTTGCAGAGTTTGAGAACTTGGTACAAGAATCAAGCAGCGACGCTGGATTCGCAAACCTGCGTGTCGTGGCCGTCACCCCGGCTGAGGCGTATATTGCTCAGACCTTTGGATTGGATGTCGTGGCCGTCCTTGAAAAAGATGAGAATGTGTTCATATCGGGAGCAGAACTCATTGCTGTTCATGATGCACTAGCAAATGGAAGCATCAATCTCATAGTAGGGTCAGACCTTGCCAAACTTGAACAGGGTGGACAGTTTGCCAATCAGCTTGCGAGCGATACAGGTGCACATGTAATCTGGTGGAGAGAGATATTCTTCTCCGGTCTTTCAGACTATATTTCCCTAATGACTTATAATCTGGGAGTGCTAGTTTCAGAAATGGATGCAGGCACCTCTAATGCTGGCACCTCTAGTATCAATTATCTCGCCATAGGCATTGCCGGATTCCTTTCTGTGGTGGTACTTGTGGAAACTGTGCTTCTTGTCCAGCGTATCAGAAAAGAGGAGTGAACTACTGAACTATTGCACTTTGATGTCCGTGCCTAATCGCATGTTGTAGACCTGAAACTCTAGCTGAGTCAGTTCATCCTGCAATTTGCGGTACTTCTTATCGAACTCCTCTTGCCCTATGGTCCCTGCTTTTTTCTCATTGACAAGAGCTTTCAGAGCAGCTTGGCGGACTCTAATCTTCTCTTTCAGTTCCGTCCATTGCTCCTTATGACTCGACATCGTTTCGCCCCATCTAGCACTGACGGACTTTCCTTGGTCGAGCTTTTTTACGGTGTCATCAAGCGACTTCTTGATTTTTGTAGGGTCGCTCTTACTTTCTTCTGTCAAGCTTTCAACCACTGTCACAGGTTCACCTTCATCATATATGGTTTGACATCAAGACGTTCTAGCCAAAGAGAAATGGTATCAGAAAGACAACAGGCAGAAAGAGGAAAGTTCCAAGAGTCACAATTGATGCTGCGCGCTCCGAATCGAGAGACAGGGCGGTTGAATAGACAACTGTGAACACTGCAGCAGGCGTCAATGCTTGGAGAATTATGATATTGTTAAGGAGTTTCGGTAGCCCTGTGAGAAAGAGAAGTATGCCAACAGTGAGGGGAACAATGAGCTGCCGTACTGCAATCGTTTCGTATACGTAGCGAGAACCGGAGGTTATACTCCGGGTACCTAGGCTAAGTCCCACTGCAAACAACGCAAGATACGTTGTCACTACTGTGTTTGCATCAATAACAGGAACAATCACGACAGGTACGCCAATATTCAAAATCAGTAATATGACGGCAATTGCCACTGCAATCAGAGGCGGAAAAGTGAGAGCGTTCTTCAACACTGCTGTTCGACTCCCGCTATTCTCACCGTATGCAGAGCCTATGAATGTGCCAAGGGTCGCTAACAGGACCATTTGTGTAAGTGAATAGACTGCGATGATAGGAACAGCAACCTCACCAATAAACATCAGTGCGATAGGAAGCGGCAGGAAAAGGGCATTGTTGAATGTAGCAGTGAGGAGATAACTGCCTTGTTTCTTTCTCTCTTCTCCGGAATTGTGAAGACGAGCGAACATTAGACCGAATCCAAGGAGATGAATGAATAGAGCATAGAATACGATACTGATGGCCCCACTGAGCACCGTCGAGTCTGCTGTGAGTAGAGTCGTGATAATCAATAACGGCATCATTAGATTGATCAACACGAAAGTCACTGCTCGGTTGAGTTGGGTCTTGGCCCATTCGACTCTTGCAAGGATGTAGCCAAACATAATGAACGCATAAAAGAGACCCAACCGAATGACAAGATCCCCTAGCAGTTGCACTTCGAACACCAGCTCAAGTACAAAGTAAGTGTGCGAAAGAAGTTATCGGAGGGAGGCTCATTTGACAAGCTCCCTCATATCATCATCGTCTGGAACTCCTGTCTCTTTGTTCCAGTTCCGGTACTCGTAGTATTCCTTCAGCTGCAAATCAAGATCCGGCACCCATTCTTCAGTCATACTTCCTCTGAGAGGCTGAAGGAGCCCGGGCGGTAATGTATCATCTTCAGCTTGAACACCACATCTAAGATTGAACAGCCGCTTCATAGTGACAATTCTAGAGCCAATTCTTAGAATATCATCTGGGACGTAATTGGAACCTGTCGCCAGATTAACAAGATCAACCATTGTCTTTGGAGGGACGTGCGGAAAATGACAGAGAATCATTGAGTCATGAAAGGCTCTGAACTCCTGACATCTTGCGGCGGTGACGCCTTTTCCTTCGCTCGCGACCCTGTCAGATGCCAGAATCCCTAGCTCAGGGACATCAACGCCTATGTCAACCGTATGCATATCGCTCTCAGTGTGGCTTGCGCCACGCGCAGAAACTGCATACACTACCGCGAGCCCTGCATATGCACGAGGGTCGTGGTTGGGGATTTCCATTCCTTTTACCTGCAGTACCTGTTCCTCCAATCCGTTCTGTTTCGCGAAACGGTACGAGCCTTCTGCTAGCGCTCTTCCATTCTCTTCCCGTAAGGCAATCTGTTGAATGAGTTTCGCGACTGCATCCATGTCGCCCCATTTGATGCCCCAATCTAACAGCCCTTTCTCACATAGATCCATGACTAGAGCAATGGTACTCCCCGAACTAATCGTGTCGATGCCATACAGATTACATAGACGATTGACTCGTGCCACCTCTCGGATATCCGGATTAAGTATGTCCGAACCATATGCGGCGATGGTCTGAAATTCGGGTCCTGCAACATCGTTCAGTGAATACTCTGGAATCGATACTCTCCTCCCACATGCGATGGGACACGAGTAGCACGCTTTTCGACCAACGAGAATAGACTCCATCGCCTTGGCGTCTAGTCCAGATACATCAAACTCGGGCTCTTGGAAGTACTTGACGGGCATATCATTGGCAATCATTCCCCGCTCCACATAAGTTGCAGTACCATCAGCACCCAGGACTCTATGCTTCTCCTTAAGTTCTCTTGATGTCGACAGGGCCAAATCGCGAAACTGCTCGGGACTCCGCAATGACGGCTTCTTAGTTCCTCTCACTACAACGGCCTTAAGATTCTTCGAGCCCATGACTGCTCCCATCCCACATCTGGCAGCGACTCGCTCCTCATTTACAACACTGGCAAATCGTACTAGGTTCTCCCCTGCTGGTCCAATACAAGCTACTC
>CAYPUO010000346.1:0-4319 GCA_964413775.1 uncultured archaeon | reverse complement strand
GTGGAATGGCATCCTCTACCAATTCACTGACCTCCTCAACGGCACCTATGTGAGAAATCTGGATACGACTGTGAATGACTTCGGAATATATCAGCCACAGATTACGATTGAAAGGGAGTATTATCAGCCACAACAGACAAGCATGACCATTATCGTATCAAAGGCAGCTGGAGAAATGGTACCCGAGCAGTCATTGTTTAATCTGGTAACCGGTTCGAGTCAGCAACTGTGGGTCTACCTAAATGATACCAATAGAAACTTGCCCATAGAAGGAGCAACAATTACTATGGAGTGGAACAACACTGCCTATTCTCTTGTATCAAACAGCACTCCCGGCTTCTATGTCGGCACAATTGATGGAGCCGGTTTTGCCATTGGACAATATGACCTCAAACTAACAGCCGTTCAGACGAATTTCGTCATTCTTGAACGTACGCTTACAGTCTATATTGTGCCAATTCCGACGGATATTGGCCTAGTTGGCGGTGCTACAGGGTTTGTTGTGTATTATGGAAACACACTCAACATCAGGGTCTTGTATAACGACCTCTGTCACGGTGGCTTTGTTGCAGGCGCCAACCTGACCTATAGTCTTGGTGGAATATCTGGAGATCTACTTCAGCTGCCAAATGGTACATACAGCGCATCAATCGACACCACGAACTTTGCTGCCCAAGTAATGTATGTGAAGATAACCGCCACCCGTGAGCTATTCCAGACAATAATCAAGAGCTATGTAGTGAATATCCAGCCAATTCCCACGCTTCTCTCTGTGGACGTAGGCAGCAAGCAAAGCTACTATCTAGAAAACGTGACCTATACATTCTCACTGAATAACGCACTGAACAGCCTACCTATCTCGGGAGCCAATATTGATGTGTCATGGGAAGGTGGCTCAGGAACTGTGACCGACAATCATGACGGTACCTATTCGGTTTCACTATATCTGAACGTGACAAAGCCAAAGACGTACGATGTCGATATCCAAGTAACAAAGCTGAATTATGCGACCAATACGACCAAAGTATTTCTTGAGCTGGATCCATTCCAGATTGTTGTCCAAGGATTAAAGGAAATCTCCGTGCCAGTGAACGACACCGTAACCTACTACTACAATCTGAACAATACAGCGTATAATGCCTTTGTCAGTGATGCCTTTGGCATTGCTAATTGGGTTGGTCTTGAGCAGGATACGTTAGACGTAGCTGAAAACGGCAGCTTTGTCCTTGTTATCCCTGGTGACATCAACATAGGCACCTATACCGTTGACTTGTCATTTAGCAATCCATTGTACCAGGTTTCTCCCTTTAGCGTAGATGTCACAGTTCGCCCGGTGCTGACATCCCTGACAGTTTCCCAGACCACCATTAGCCTTGCTCCGGGTGACCGTTTCAACGTAACAATAACATACTTGGACCTTGACCACAACGTTGGGATACCGAACGCCGTGATACGAGTAGAGACGAGTTCAGGATCAGTAATCTATTATCAACAGGCAACAACTGCCGTTGGCGGGACATACCAGTTGAACTTCTTGGTACAGAGTGGAGGCGTCTTTAACGTCAGTATTCAGTTCTCAAGAGGAGACTATGCCAGCGCAGCAATTACTCTCAATATCGAATCAGACCTAACTGCCGAGCAAGTTTTGATTCAGAACATAACATACGGTGGAGGCTTTCTCCTCTTGCTGTTTGCTGCTGGGCTCTACTATTATGTAAGGTACTGGAGTGTTCCTAAGCAAATTCGGGCAATGAATAAAATGATCAAAGCACTTGCTGCTGGCAAGATTCCGAAAGCTGCTGAAGCACCAACGCGCTTGTTAATCCTTCTAGGCATTGTCAATGAGGAACTTCAGCCTACACCTATTCGCAAGACGCAAGAGGACATAGCAGGCGAATCCATTGAAGCCCATATCCCTGAGATCAATGAGCTTCTGGACAGACTGGCTGAGATTACCGGCTTAGGACCTATCGAACTCAATGCGTTCAGAGCGGACCTCGCGAAGATGAGAGCTAGTGAACGTCCTGGATTCATCCGCGAAGTGATTGCACAGGAAGAGGCTCGAAGAGCTGACACATTGAGCAAACCTGAGGAACCAGAGGTATCAGTCGAAGGACCTGCTAGGCTATCGGACCGCCCAGAGGATATGCAAGAAATACGACAGAAATTAGTCACAAAGGGCATGGCCCCAGAAGAGATAGATGTGATTCTTGATGAAGCGAAGAACCTCTCGAAGGCCGATCTGAAGGCGCTCCTAGATAGTCTGGGTATCAAGCTGGACTAGTACGCAGCTCAGGTTGCCTTGTAGTCACTATCCCCTAGCGCAGTCTGGAAAGGACTAGACTGGATTCTTAGACGTGCTCAGGGCTATTCACCTAGCTTCGTTTCCTGAGAAAGAGCGCGCTGCCTTGTTCTCTTGCGGCGGGTTACTATACCCAACGCTACAAAGCCAACCACGACGCTGAACCAGAGTGTAACGAACCGGATGACTAGTGTTGCCGCAGTTGCAACTGCCACTGTAAAGCCAAATATACTCTCTAGCATACCTATTGCGTAGCCTTCATATGCACCGAGACCGCCTGGCGTGATAATGAACACAGCTCCAATCGCTGAGGCGCTAGCATGTATGAACGTAGCATGCACCAGAAGCAGAAGAGACGGTGCTGCCAGTGATGGCGCAACCCCAGTTATTACACTCAGTAGCAACCATAGTTCAAGACATTCCATGAACCAACCGGGGATGCTAATCAGTACGCCCAGAAACATCGGTCTTGGTGACAGCGTGTTCACCATGGTGTTTTCAATGATGTCACAGCTGTCTTGGAACTGTTTCAGGGGTCCAAAAGAAGTCATTCTCTTCAGGAATTCGTTATAGAATGTCTTGTGTGTGACGATAAAAGCCCCCAAAATCACGAGGGCTCCAGCCGCCAGGACCAGAAGTATTTCGTTCCCCGCTGAGAAGATAAACATGAATGAAAATGCCGCAATAAGCACCATAGCCATGAGGTCTGTGACTCGTTCAGATACCACGACTGGCGCGGTCTTGGCAACAGGTGTGCCATCAACGTCATAACAGAAATACCCCTTGATAGCTTCTCCAACCTTGCCGGGACTTACTGTGAGCGTGAATCCAGCTAGAAAGATGCTGAAACTGTCGGCGTGTGAAAAGTAGACACCTATTCTATGCAAATAGTAGTTCCATTTAAAGTACCTGATTATGTAGTTGAGGAAGCTGAGCGATACCATTGCGGGGATGACCCACCATTGGATTAGAGAAAGAGCATCGACGACTTCTTCCCACTTTGATAGGTAGACTATTACCAAGTAGATAACAGCACCAAGAATGACCACTGCAATAAGCTTACGCACGCTTATGAACGACCTGCTCTTGATGGTCGTGTCAGTTTCAGGTTCTGTCATATGCTATCTTCCTCGCTCGTTGCCAGATCATGGTAGGTAAATGGTAGAGAAAAATCGAGCAGTAGCCAGTAATCTGGGTGTGTCCGCGTTTTAGGGCCTGATAAATGTCTTCCGCAGTATCGATGTCCTGCAACCAGGTCCTTGCATGCCCCACTTCTAGGAATGAATGGCCGTCGCTGCCTGCTGTCATTGCCTTTCCTAGATTCGAGGCAAGCCGCTGCGCTCTCTTGTTGAACAGATTTATGATGCACCTGGAATTTATCCCTTCAATGAGGTCTACATGCTTCTCGATTAGCGGCATTGGAAGTCCTTTTCGAATTGCTGTCTGTTTTCGGAGTGGATCACATGGATGGGGAAGCACAACAATAGCGCCTTGAGAGTGAATGTCCTCTGCAATCTCCTCGAAAGTCCGATTTTCAATGTAATCGTTGAGAAACAGACCGATTACTTCCCCATAATCCGTGCATTTGAACTCGCATGCTGGAATGATGAATCTGTTGTTTCTGTGAATGACCTTCAATGTGGAAGGTCTAACGTGTTCTGTGGGGGCAAGTCCTCGAAGATTCTTCTTCTTCATCAGTTTGAAGAGATCTCTCGGATGGTTGAGGCCATCCTTTGAATGAAGCGTGTGCATGTGCAAGTCAAAAGATGATAGCCGCTCGTCCATTGAGACAACTCCTTTCATGCGAGTGGGTAGTTCGGGAAGAGGTTTCGGAAGAAGTTGAACAACATTGTCCAAATCGATTCATTACCCCATCTTAGAACGGTTATGGCAAGCACAATCGCAAAGAGAACGACTCCTGCAAGCATGCCCCTATCTGTGAATGCTAGATGTGGTTTTCGTGAAGCGGGATGACCAATGTAGATCAGAAATACGTATCTGAGCGTGAGTGCAGCAA